>VAZH01000424.1 GCA_005884465.1 Alphaproteobacteria bacterium
TTCCTGGATCTCGAGATCGATGTTTTCGGCGGCGTAGATGCCCTTGGCCTTGCCGTAATAGAACGGCGCGTGCTCGCAATAGACATACCAGTTCAGCATCAGGACGACTTTGTCCGCCGCCGCGGCCGGGGCCGCTGCGATTGCGGTCCAGACCAGCGCCGCCGCGAATGCCGTTACAAATCGGATCATGTCTTTCCTCCTGTTGCTATTCGCGCAGCCTTGGCGAGCCGCTTTTTTAAGTTATTTGCCGCTCATGCGGCGAAGAAAAGTTCCTCGCGCTGGCTGACATGCCAGGGAATCACAAGACGTTCGATTCGATCGACGATCCAGAACAGCACGACACCGAGCAGCGCCAGAATCACCAGCGCCGCAAACATGGTCGGTAGATCGAAGGTGCCGATGGAGCGCTGCAGCACATAGCCGATGCCCGAATTTGAGCCAACGAATTCGCCGACCACGGCGCCGACCACGGCCAGCGTTACCGAGACTTTCAGACCAGAGAAAATCGCCGGCATCGCGTGCGGCAGGTTGACGGCGCAGAACACATGGAAGCGGTTGCCCTGCATCGCGCGCGCCAGATCGACCATGTCAGGGTCGACCGATTTGAACCCTTGCACCGCCGAGACCACCACCGGAAAAAATCCCAAAAGGAACGCCGAAATCACTTTCGGGATGATGCCGAAGCCGAACCAGACCACAAACAAGGGCGCGATCGCGATCTTCGGCACCGATTGCGAGAACACCAGCAGCGGATAGACGTAGCTTTCCACGGTCTTCGATCCCGCGATCAGCATCGCGACGGGAATGCCGAATACCGCCGACAGCAGGAACCCGCAGATCGTCGCGTAAGTCGTGGGCCACGCCTGCCGCATCAGCTCGGGCCAATCCTGCCACAGCACCACCACGACATCGCCGGGGGCCGGGATCTGATACGGCGGAATCCGGAACAGGCGGATGGTCAGATCCCAGGCGACCACGATGAAAATCAGGAACAAGAACGGTCGAATCCACGGCGCATTCAGCGCCTTGGACACGCCCCCGGGGCCTTTCGGTTCGGCCACGCGTCACTCCCTTGCTTATCGTTTTCCGGGCACAAATTAACCTGTTGGATAAATACTGTCTAGTGCTTTCCGTGCGGCAAAATCTTCATGTCGTCCCTGCGAAAGCAGGGATCCATACGCCGCGGCTTCGCTTTGGGCACGGGAACCGACTGCTTTCGAACCAACGAAGGCCGGTGATTATGGGTCCCTGCTTTCGCAGGGACGACGAAAGATTTTGATCAAGCGGTATGTTCAGCCGGCGAACGCAGCCTCGCCGCCGTGTTCCTGCCAAACGCGGCGACTGATTTTCCGGTGAGCGCCGCCAGCACCAGCGCGACCATGTGGTCAAGGCGCTCGTCCTTGGCTTCCTTGCTCAGCAGGTCGCGGCCGAAAATCACGCTGAGCGTTGCGCTGTTCGAGAGATAGAAAAAGCATAGCGCCGCGATCGAAATGTAGAGCTGCACCGGGTCGACCGCCACCTGGAAGTCCCCGCTCTCGACGCCGCGCCTTACCACCGTGCGGATCATCTCGACGAACGGCGAATGCATCGACTTGACCTTGGTGGATCGCTTCAGATGGCGCGCCCGCGCCAGATTTTCGGTGTTCAACAGCGCCAGGAACTCCGGGTTGCGAATGAAATAATTCCAGGTGAAGTCGATCAGGCGCGCAATGGCCTGCGGCGGATCGAGATGTTCCAGATCGAGGCCGCGCTCTTCGGCCCTTATCTTCTCGTAGGCGCCTTCCAGCACCGCGAGGTAGAGATCGTCCTTCTTGCCGACGTGATAATACAGCATGCGCTTGTTGGCGCCGGCTTTGGCCGCGATCCGGTCGACCCGCGCGCCGGCGAGGCCGTGGGTGGCAAATTCCTGTTTCGCGGCCTCGAGAATGCGAAGCCGCATCCCCTCGGGATCGCGCTGCCATTTCAAAATTCGCTTTGCCTTGGCCAAAACTGTCGCTCGACGATGATGAAGGATCGGATGTAGCACGCGCGGCGCAGCTTGAGAATGAATGATGTTCTATTGGCCGTCATTCCGGAGCGTGTCGAAGAGGCGAACCCGGAAACTCGAGATTCCGGGTTCGATGCTTTTGCATCGCCCCGGAATGACGATTTCTGGATTGCTTTCGTCGCTTCCGCCTTCGCTCGTTAGCTACGGCGAACAAGTCGCTCCTCGCAATGACGGAAAAGCGCGATCACGCCCTTATAGATGGGATTGGCAATCTGTCGCGCCCATAGCCTCGGCAACGCCCACGTGTTTATGATCCGGGACATGACGACCTATTCGAGATTCATTCGCCCGCTCGCGTTCCGGCTCGATCCGGAGACCGCGCATCATCTCGCGATTGCGGCAGGCGCGCGTCTCGCCTGGGCCGCAGGCGCGATGCGGGCCGCGACGCACGTCAGGGATGATCGGCTTGCAACCGATGTGGCCGGCCTGCATTTCCCCACACCCATTGGCCTCGCCGCCGGCTTCGACAAGAACGGCTCGGCCATCCGCGCGCTTGCCGGTCTCGGCTTCGGTTCAATCGAGATCGGCTCTGTTTCGCTCGATCCGTCCAGCGGCAACCCGAAACCGCGGCTGTGGCGCCTGCCCGACGACAAAGCCATCGTCGTGCATTACGGCCTGCCGAATGACGGCGCCGACGTGATCGCCAAACGATTGGCGCGCACCCGCCTGCCGGTGCCGCTCGGCATCAATCTCGTCGTCACCAATCGCGGGCCGGGCGCGGCTCCCCTGAAGGCGGACCAGATCATCGGCGAATACGTCGCGGCCGCCAAAGCGATGGCACCGTACGCGGATTATTTGATGATGAACCTGTCTTGCCCGAACACGGTGGATGGCCGCGATTTCTTCGCCGACGCCGGGCATCTCAATGCTTGCCTCGCAGCCCTTGGCGAAACAAAGCTGCAGCCGCCAGTATTCCTGAAAGTGTCGCCGCTCGGCGGCATTGAGGCG
>VAZH01000425.1 GCA_005884465.1 Alphaproteobacteria bacterium
GCGCTTGTCAAATTGGCGCGCCGCGAGCCAAATATACTATACAGCGGGGACGTGATGGCGTATCGCGGAACCACTAAATACGCCCGCGGCCTCTCGAATTTGACCCTAGGAAATCGACCCCATGGCATCGAATCTGGACACGCTGGTCACGGTTTTCGGAGGGTCGGGCTTTCTGGGGCGAAAGGTGGTGCGCGCGCTCTGCAAGCGCGATTACCGTATCCGGGTCGCGGTGCGGCGGCCGGAACTTGCAGGCCATTTGCAGCCGGGTGGCAAGGTCGGCCAGATCCATGCGGTACAAGCCAATCTGCGCTACCCGGCGTCCATCGAGGCCGCGATGCGCGACTCGCATGTCGCCATCAATCTGGTTGGCATTCTGGCCGAGAGCGGCGCGCAGACCTTCGACGCGGTGCAAGGCGTGGGCGCCGGCGAGGTGGCAAAGGCGGCGAGCGCCATCGGCGCGCGGATGGTGCATATCTCCGCGATCGGCGCCGACGAGAATTCGCCGTCGCGTTATGCCCGCGCCAAGGCCGCGGGCGAAAAAGCGGTGCTGGCGGCCGCGCCAACGGCCACCATCCTGCGGCCTTCGGTGATGTTCGGACCCGAGGATCAATTCACCAACCGCTTTGCGGCGCTGGCGCAGATCTCTCCGGTGCTGCCGCTGATCGGCGGCGGCCTGACAAAACTGCAGCCGGTTTATGTCGGCGATGTCGCGACCGCGGTTGCCGACGCCGTCGACGGCAAGGCAAAGGAAGGCGCGATCTATGAGCTCGGTGGCCCGGACGTGCTGACCATGCGCGAGATCATGGAAATCATTCTCAGAATCACCGAACGCCGGCGCATGCTGGTTTCGCTGCCATTCGGGCTGGCAAGACTTCAGGCGCTGTTGCTGCAGTTCGCGCCGGGGCCGCTAAAACTGACGCCGGATCAGGTGGTGCTGCTGCAATCAGACAATGTGGTGTCGCAGACGGCGAAGGCCGCCGATCTCACCCTGGAAGGACTGGGAATCACGCCGGATTCGCTGGAAGCCATTGCGCCGCAATATCTCTGGCGCTTCCGCAAGGCCGGACAGTTCGCGCACAACGGGACGTAGGCCGATATTTCTGTCGTCCGCGCGAACTCAGGGGATCCATATGCCGTGACCTCCCGCTTGGGCATTGTGGCAGCCGACTTCTGCAAACACAAAGACCTGTGATTATGGGTCCCTGCTTTCGCAGGGACGACGAGGAGACATCCCTATCGTCCCATCGCCAGCGCGATCAGGCCGAGCGTGCCGACGATCACGCGCCACCACGCGAACAGCCTGAAGCCGTGGCGCGTGACGTATGTCAAAAATGACTTCACCACGATCATCGCGGTAACGAACGACACCACAAAGCCGATCGCGATGATGCCCAAATGATCGCTCGTCATGTCGGCGCGGTTCTTGTAAAAGTCGTAGGCGAACGCGCCGACCATGGTCGGGATCGCCAGGAAGAAGGAAAACTCCGCCGCCGCGCGCTTGTCGGCCCCGAGCAGCATCGCCGCGACGATGCTGGCGCCGGACCGCGACACGCCGGGAATCATCGCCAGGCACTGCGCGAACCCGATCCAGAGATACATCGGCAACGGAAATGCCGTGGCATCGTGCTCGTGCGGCTTGAGATCGAGCTGATCGACCCACAGCAGGATGGCGCCGCCGACGATCAGCGAAAAACAGACCACCCAGGGATTGAACAAGAATGCCTTGATATAGCCGCCGGCCGCGGCGCCGATCACCGCCGCCGGCAAGAACGCCACCAGCACGCCGATCACAAACCGCCGCGCATAGGGATCGCTGAACATGCCGAGCGCGATCCGCCACAATTTGCCAAAATACAGTGCGACAATCGCGAGAATCGCACCGAGCTGAATCAGGATCGCAAAACTCTTCCAGAAACTGCCCTCGCCAAGATCGAAGAATCGTTCCGCCAGCAGCAAATGACCCGTCGAGGATACCGGCAGGAATTCGGTGACGCCCTCGACAATGCCGAGAATCACTGCCCGCAATGCATCAGACATCATCACATAGGTCCGTTCTGATCGATATCCACCGAAAAAACCCGGCTCTTCTCGCCTATTCGCAGGCCTGCCGCAACGTGAAAAGTATCAAATGCGGGTTGCCTCGTTCGCGTGCTTCGGTAGTTTGGCGCGCTCCCGCGGCGCGCCCGGTGCCGGGGGCTGAAAGGCCTTCTTAAGGCCGCAAAGCTAGCAAGGACTTCATGTTCACGCTGTTTCATCACCCGTTCTGCCCGCAGTCGCGCTTCATCCGCCTGGCGCTGGGTGAGCACGGGCTCGATCTACGGCTGGTGGAGGAGCGGGTCTGGGAGCGGCGCGAGGCGTTTCTGGCGCTCAATCCCTCAGGCACCACGCCGGTGCTGATATCAGAGGGCCAGCCGGCGATTCCCGGCGCCGGAATCATCGCCGAATACCTCGATGAAACCCATGGCGCCGAGATGGCCGAACGGCGGCTATTGCCGACCGCGATGGCCGAGCGCATCGAGGTGCGGCGGTTGATGGCGTGGTTCAACGAGAAATTTTTCGAGGAGGCCTCCCATCCGCTGGTCACCGAGCGCATCTACAAGCGCTTCATGAGTGAGGATAATGGCGGCGGCGCGCCGGCGGCGGATGTGATCCGCGCGGCCAAGGCAAATGTGCGCTATCATCTGGCCTATATCGGCTGGCTGGCGCGGACGCGGAATTATCTCGCCGGCGACCGGCTGACTTACGCGGACCTCGCCGCCGCGGCGCATCTTTCGGCGATCGATTATCTGGGCGACGTGCCATGGATCGAGGACGACGCAGCAAAGGCGTGGTACGCGCGGGTGAAATCCCGCCCGTCGTTCCGTCCGCTGCTGAGCGAATGGCTGGCGGGCGTGCCGGCGTCGCGCACCTACGTGGACCTCGACTTCTGAACGCACACGCAAAGCTCTCCGCTGCCGACCTGAAAGCTGCGCTCGCGAGCCAAGCGCGCGCGCTCGGCTTCGGTTGCGTCGGCGTCACGGCGCCGGATGCGATCGCCGAGGCGGCCGGGCATTTCCGCGCCTTCCTCGATACCGGCGCGCATGGCGACATGGATTGGCTGGCTGCCAATCCGGAACGCCGCGCCGATCCGCGATCGCTGTGGCCGGCCGTTCGTTCGGTAATCATGCTTGGCGTCAATTACGGGCCCGGCGAAAATCCGCTGGCCATCCTGGAAAGCCGCACGCGCGGCGCTATCTCGGTTTACGCCCAGGGCGACGACTATCACG
>VAZH01000426.1 GCA_005884465.1 Alphaproteobacteria bacterium
CGCGTGGCCTCTATATTGGCCCAGTCGTGCGCGAAGCCGATGATGGCGCCGACGCCGCCCGAGACCTCCATCAGGTTCTTGATCATCTTCACGAGATCGTCGGGCGTGCCAATGGTGGAGGCCGCGAATTCGCCGCCGGCGGTCTTCTCCACGGCGTCTTCAGGCGAAGTAAACGGCTGCAGGCCCGGCCGCTGCAGCGTGCCGACATTATATTCGTTTTGCCAGCGCATCAGTCCGGCGCCGGCCTCGCGCTGCGCCTGCTCGCGAGTCTCCGCGATGTGCCAGGTGAGCAGCACGCGCCAGTCGGAGCGGCTGACGGTGGTGCCGTGCTTCTTGGCGGCGTCTTCCGCAAAGCCCCATTGCGTCGGCAGCGCCATCAGGCCCTGCGTCGACATCGAGCCGAGCGAAATGATGCCGATGCCGTATTTGCCGGCGAGCGTCATGCCCGAGGGAGAAATCTGCGACGCCACCACGAACGGCATGTCTTCCTGCAAGGGCAGGATCTGCAGCGCGGCGTCGTTGATGGTGAACCAGTCGCTCCTGGCGGTGAGGCGCTCGCCGCGAAACAGCCGGCGAATGATCGCGATCGCCTCATCCTGACGGTCGCGTTGCGTCATCGGGTCGATGCCGAGCGTATGCGCGTCGGAGGCAAGCGCCCCCGGGCCCGAGCCGAAGATGGCGCGGCCGCCCGTCATGTGGTCGAGCTGCACCATGCGCTGCGCGACGTTGAAGGGATGGTGATAGGGCAGCGAGATCACGCCGGTGCCGAGCTTGATGCGTTTGGTGCGCTCACCGGCGGCGGCCAAAAACATCTCCGGCGAGGCGATCATTTCCCAGCCTGAGGAATGGTGCTCGCCGCACCAGAATTCGTCATAGCCGAGCGCATCGAGCTGCTCGACCAAATCGAGGTCGCGGCGAAATTGCAGCATCGGATGCTCGCCGATCGGGTGATGTGGGGCGAGGAAGGCTCCGAATTTGAGGCGAGCCATTTGTTTCCCTCCGGAAGTCTATTGTTGTTGCTTGTCTGTTGCGCAGGCTACGTGCTGAATTGCTCCAAGGCAATCGCGGAAGGGCCTGGCGGCCTGTGCAGCATGGCGCCATGCGTGCCGCCGATGGATTGCCCGGGGTGTCAGGCATGGGCTAAACCGGACCCCTGGCGAATTTACACCTCCGCGTCCTTCGGTTAAGAGAATGCCCGATTTTTCTCTTCGAGGCTGCAATGTATCTGAAGCAATTGGAAGCTGCCGCTTCACTGCAGTTGTCCAGTCAGCGCAAGCGGGACCTGCTCGATCACTTCGAGAAGAACGGCGATGAACTGGATCGCTGGCGCGAATTCAACGCCGCCTATCACGCGGACGACCGCAAGTTCATGCAGTTTCTGATTCCGCCGGGCAAGCGGGTGCTGGAGCTCGGCTGCGGCCGCGGCGATTTGCTGGCCGCGCTAAAACCGTCCTACGGCGTCGGCATCGATTTCAGCGCCGAGACCATCGCCAAGGCCAATGCCCGTCATCCCGATCTGCATTTTGTTCTGGGCGACGTGGAAGATCCGCAAACGCTCGCCGAAATCGAAGGACCGTTCGATTACATCGTGATCGCCGACACCATCGGCATGTTCGAAGATATCGATGGCACGTTAAGACTGGTGCATCATCTCTGCGCCCCGTCGACGCGGATCATCATCTCCTATTATTCGCATTTGTGGGAGCCGGTGCTGAAGCTCGCCGAAGCGCTGCATCTGCGCAGCAAGCAGCCGAAAATCAACTACATCGCCACCGCCGATTTCCTGAACCTGATGGATCTGGCGGATTTCGAGGTGATCCGGGAAGAGCGGCGACAATTGCTGCCGCGGCGCTGGCTCGGCCTCGGACCGTTCATCAACCGATTCATCGCGCCGCTGCCGGGGATCAGGCAATTGTGCCTGCGAACTTATCTCGTCGGGCGCGCCGTCCAAAAGTTCCCGGATCGCAAGCTCTCGGTGAGCATCGTCATTCCCTGCCGGAACGAAAAAGGCAATATCGAGAACGCTGTTCTGCGGATGCCGAGATTCGGCGCCGCTCAGGAGATTCTGTTCGTCGAGGGAAATTCCAGCGACGGCACATTTGAGGAATGCGAGCGGGTTCGCGATGCCTCTAGGGATAGCTGGGACATCAAGGTCCTGAAACAGGACGGCAAGGGCAAGGGCGATGCGGTCCGCAAGGGCTTTGCCGCGGCGACCGGCGACGTGCTGATGATCCTGGATGCCGATTTGACGATGCCGCCGGAGCTGCTGCCGAAATATCACGCAGTGATCGAGAGCGGGAAGGCCGACTTCGTCAACGGCACCCGCCTGATCTATCCGATGGAGCATGAGGCGATGCGCCCGCTCAACCTGATCGCCAACCGCTGCTTTGCCTATCTGTTCAGCTATCTCGTCAATACCCGCCTGACCGATACGCTGTGCGGCACCAAGGTTCTGTTGCGCAAAGACTATGAAGTGCTGGCGCGGGAGCGCGGCTATTTCGGCAATTTCGATCCGTTCGGCGATTTCGACCTGATCTTCGG
>VAZH01000427.1 GCA_005884465.1 Alphaproteobacteria bacterium
TTGGAAGAAGTCTCGACAAGGAGCTGCCGGTGTCTCTCGCCAACAATATCGAATTCCTGCGACGTCTGCCAAAGCTGAACGGAATCTATGGTTTTGGGGATTTTGAGCGAAACCTGAGGCCCGGTCAGCGTAGCCCACTGGTGGAAACCACGGGATTTGGATCGAATCCGGGGAATCTCCGGATGTTTTCGTTCGCGCCGCATAACCTGCAGCCAGCGCCCGGCCTTGTCGTC
>VAZH01000071.1 GCA_005884465.1 Alphaproteobacteria bacterium
GCCGTCGTCTACTACGCCGGTCACGGTCTTGAAATCGGCGGAACCAATTATCTCATTCCGGTCGATGCGAGGCTGGCGAGCGATCGCGACGCCGATGATGAAGCCATTCCGCTGGAGCGGCTGGTATCGTCGGCGGACGGCGCCAAGCGGTTGCGTCTTATCATTCTCGATGCCTGCCGCGACAATCCCTTCATCAGCATCATGCGCCGGGAACGCAAGGTCGCGAGCCGCGCGGTGGTCGCCGGTCTGGGGAAGGTTGAGCCTACCAGCACCGATACACTGATCGCCTATGCCGCCAAGGCCGGTTCAACGGCGGACGACGGCGATGGCGATCACAGTCCCTTCACTACCTCGCTGCTGAAGAACCTGACGGTCCCCGGCCTCGACGTGCGCTTGGCGTTCGGACGGGTCAGGGACGAGGTGTTGAAGACGACCGGCAACCGGCAAGAACCGTTCGTCTACGGCTCGCTGGGAGGCGGCAACATCTCCTTAGTGCCGCCGCCACCGGTACCGCGCGAAACGCCTGTGAGCGACATCAAGACCGATTACGAGCTCGTCGAAAAAGTCGGAACGGCCCGAGCCTGGCAAGTATTTTTAGCCACGCACCCGAATGGCTTTTACGCCGACCTGGCGCGCGCGCAGATCGAAAGACTAAGCACTCAGCAGCCTCGGCTCGCCTCTCTCGAGCCCGCGACACCTCCGCCCAGTCGCGAATCCTCCTCGAAGGAGGCGCTGGAGTGGGAAAAGGTCAAGAACAGCACCGATCTGTCGGAGCTGCAGAAATTCATCAAGCGTTTCCCGGATGCGCCACTGTCAATTAGCGCCCAACAGCGCATCGATGTCTTGAAGAAAGCTGCCCAGGAGCGCGAGGACAAGGCTCGCGCCGAGCGCGAGGCAGCGCGGAAAGCCGCCGAAGAGGCAGCCCAGCAGGCCGAGCAAAGGAAAGCCGAACTGGCGGCTGCAAAAAAGCGCGAGGAAGATGAGCGCCGCGCCAGGGAGGCCGAAGCCGAGCAGAAGGCCAGGGCTGCCGCGGCCGACCTCGCCGCGGCAAAGAAGCGCGAAGAAGATGAACGCCGTGCCAGGGCCGCGGAGGCCGAGCAGCAGGCCAAGGCCGCGGAAGCCGAACGCAAGGCCGCGGAAGCGCGACAAAAAGCCGACGAGGCGGCGAGAAACAAGGCGGCCGCGGAAGCTGCCGCGCTCCGTGCGGCCAGCGAAAAGCAGGCAAGACAGGCCGAGGCAGAGCGTAAGAAAGCCGAGTTGGCTTCGGCGCAGGAAGCCGCCTGCAGGAAGGAACAAGGCAAATTCGAGGAGCTGGTCGCGAAGGGCAGCGAAGGTTCGGGCATTGACGACCTGAAGTCTTTTTCCAGGACCGTCACCTGCGATCGATTGGGACCTCAGGTTGTCGCCGCCCTCGACAAATTCACTGCCGAAGCGGCGAAGCGGGCGGCTACTCTCCCCAATTCGCCCGAGCTGATCCGCTCCGCCCAGACCCAGCTCGCTCGCCTCGGCTGCCTCGCGGGCAAGATAGATGGCAGCTTGAGCACGACAAAGAGCGCACTTGGACGTTACATGTCGGTCCAGGGCAAATCGTCTAGCGGCCAGGACGTGACCGAGGCTCTTGTCGCCGATCTGAGCAAGCAGACCGCCCGCGCCTGCCCGCTCGAATGCAAGACAGGCGAGACGGCAAAAGGAGAGACCTGCGTCGCCAGCGAGAAACCGGCGGCACCCGCGACCGCCTCGCGCCGCAACAACGACGACGAGGACGCCGCGCGGGCGCGCCGCAAACAATCGAACCGCAAGAACGACGACGAGGACGATGCGCGAGCGCGCCGCAAACAATCGAACCGCCAGGCGGAGCGAGAAGAGCCACGGCGGGCACGGCCCGAAGCACCCCGCGCCCGCCAGCAGGTTTTTGCCCGGCCCAGCATCGTAAGCGGCGGTGGTGGCGGAGGCAGCGGAGGCGGAGGCAGTCACACCATGATCGGCGTGGGCTTCTGATCGACCCGCTGTGCGGATAAACGCAGCAAAAGCGCGCAAATACTACCTGCCGATCGCCGTTTTGTTGATTGCGATTTTCCAAACAACGAGGTTTCCGGGATGAAAAGCATGTTTGCCGCGGTTGTTGTTTTCGCCGGTCTCACGGGGCTGGCGGCAGCACAGGCACCGGTCGCCGTCGTTGAGGACGTGCAAGGCACAGTTGCCGGCGTCGAGTTCATGGACTATGTCGCCCCCGGCAAAGTCATCAAGCTCGGGCCGAACGGCGCGGTCGTGCTGGGCTACATGAAATCCTGCTGGCGCGAGACGATTACGGGAGTAGGGACCGTGATCGTGGGCGCAGAAGAGAGCATGGTCCATCTCGGCCAGGTCAAGGCCAACAAGATATCTTGCGACTCAAGTCATTCGCGGCTCATCGATCGCCAGGTCGGCGAAAGCGCGGCGACCGTGGTCCGCGGCATGGACGGAAAGGCCTCGACGTCGCCGCAGTTTACGCTCTACGGCCTTTCGCCGGTTGTCGAGACGACGGGCCGCGGAAAGCTGGTCGTTGAAAGGCTCGATGTAAAGGGCGAACGGTACGATGTGGACCTCACCCCTGCTTCTGTCGTGCGGGGTAAGTTCTACGACTTTGCCAAGACCCGCACGACGTTGAGGCCGGGTGGTGTGTATGCCGCAAGCCTTGGCTCGAAGAGGGCTGTTTTCCTGATCGATCGCCAAGCCGAGCCCGGCTTGAGCCCGATCATCGGCCGCCTGGTGCGGATGGAATAGGCGAACGAGTTCGATCACCCAGACCCCGCCATGGGCCGCGGCATCAGACGAGATGCAGTCGCGATCATCCTCGTTGCCATAGCGTCGGGCCTTGTTTCGGCCTTTCCCCCGTTCAGCCTCGCCCACGGCTGGTCGATCGACGCTCTCACCGCCCTGCGTTGGGAGTTTTTCGGCGCGCGCCGTGATCCGGCGTCCACGCCGGTCGCCGTCATCGCGATCGACGAGGAGACCTACGAAACTCCGCCCTTCAAGGGGTCGCCGACCCTGACCTGGACCACGGAAATTGGTCGGGTTCTGAATGCCGTCATCGACGGCGGAGCCAAGGTCGTGGGCTTCGACATCGTATTTCCGACCTCGATTGAACAATCCGAGATTCCTTTTGGCGACGATTTGCTGGGAGCGCGAATGCGTGGCTTCGACCGGGCCTTCCTTCGATCTCTTGCAACGGGATCTTCTGCCGGCAAGGTGGTGCTGGGTGAAACTCTGCGCGGCGATCGGCCTTCACCCGGACAACGGATCGCGGTAGGTCAGCAGAAGAATATCCGGGCGCTCAACATATATTCTGACCCCGACGAAGTGATGCGGAGAATACCGCTGACGTTCCCGGCTGACGGAAAGCAAGTGCCCTCGATGGCGCTCGAACTGGCGTCGCGCGCACTTAACACCGAACCGGTGCTGGCCAAAGATGGAAGCGTGACGCTTGCCGGCTACCTCATTCCGAGTGCGGTGCCAAACACACTGACTCTCAATTTCGAGGGTGGCGCCAACGATGTTCAGACGTTTTCGTTCGCCGATCTGCACGGCTGCGTTGAACGCAACAACACGGATTTCTTCCATCGCGAATTCGCCGGCAAGGTAGTCATCTTCGGTGCACTTCTCGATTCGGAGGATCGAAAAATCACCTCAAAGCGTTTTGCGACCGGGCTTGATGGATCGCGAGCGCCGCGTTGCGCGCTGCCGCCGGCGCCGCCGACCGCCGGACAATTCAAACGCAGTTCGATCGCCGGGGTTTATATTCACGCGACCGCAGTCCACAATCTGATGGCCCGCGACGCAATCGTCGAACCCGGCGCTCTGCCGGCGACAATCATCGCAATCGTTTTTGCCGCGCTGGCCGCGCTCGCGGCACGCGTGCTGGCGCCGGGCGCCGCCGCGCTGGTTTATTTCGGCATGGTTGCGGCCTGGACATGCTTTGCGACTCTTGCATTTACCCGGTCGCTGGCGTTGCCGCTAAGCGAGCCGTTTCTTGCCGGCCTGGCTGCAATGGCTGCGATTGTCGCATACCGCCTCGTCGTTGCCGACAAGGGCGAACGATTGCTGCGCAAGAGCTTCGCGCTTTATCTGGCGCCGCAGGTGATCGATAAGATGCTGTCGTCCAACAAACTGCCGGAACTGGGCGGCGAAACACGCGACGTCACCGTGTTTTTTTCGGACCTGGCCGGTTTTTCGTCGATCTCTGAAAAAATGACACCGGCGGAACTGGTGAGGTTCATGAACGAGTATCTTTCTGCCATGACCGACATCATCGAAAGCAAGGGCGGCTATATCGATAAATATATCGGCGACTCGATTGTGGCGGTGTTCGGTGCGCCGGCCGACGATAGCGACCATGCAAGCAATGCGGCGCGGGCTGCGCTGGGTTGCCGTGCGCGTCTTGACGAACTCAATCAAGGCTCCGCCGCTTTCAGGGGCTACAAAGTGGCACATCGTATGGGACTCAATTCCGGCGAAGCGCTGGTCGGCAACATCGGCTCGCGGCGGCGGTTCAACTATTCCGTGATGAGCGACGCGGTGAACGTCGCGTCGCGGCTTGAGGGCGCCAACAAGTACTACGGCACCACGATCGCCGCATCGGAAATGACGGTCGCGCTGACGGGATCGGCATTCACATGGCGCGAACTCGATGCAATCCGGGTGCAGGGACGCTCTGGCCCGGTGAAGATCTACGAATTGCTTGCGGTGGCCGGGCAGGAGACACCGCAGCAGGTTGCGTCTGCGGCTGTCTATGCCGAAGGTCTCGCGCATTGGCGGCGCCGCGAATTCGATGCCGCAGCAAAATGCTTCGCGCGTGTCGCCGACGTCGACAAGCCGTCCGCGTTGTTTCTCGGCCGGGCTAACGCATTTGTGAGCCATCCGCCGGGTCCGGATTGGAATCCGGTCACTAGATTGGAGGGGAAGTAGGAGACTGCGCTGGCACCGGCAGCCACGCCATGATCGGCGTTGGCTTTTAGCCGCCAAATTGCTAACTTGCGCAGACAAACCTGGGCGTAATTCAAGTTTATCCGAATCGAGAGGCGCAGTCCGATGGCCAGTAACCCCCGCTTGATGTTGCAGTTTGCCGCAGCCACAGGAATCGCTGCCATGCTGTGGGTTGCAGCGCCGGCCATGGCGGCGGAGGGCGCTGCCAACAGCAATGCACCCGCGATCAGTACGAAGACCGCGCCCTCCGTTAGCGAGCGCCATGCTTCTCTCAAACGCCATGCTCCGCGGCGAGCCCGGCTCGCGGCGTCCCACTATCGCCGTGGCTATGAACGCATGAGTCCCGTCCGCAGCAACCTGGATTGCTCCAGTGTCTGGTGCGGGCGACAATTCGTTTTGATGATCGGCATCGGTTATTGAAGGCGGCTATCTGAAGCTGTCGCTGCCGATATTGCCACGGTGGCTGGCCTACGAAGGAACCGGCATGCGCCTCGCGTCTTAGCGCCGATACAGCGTTTGTACCATCAATCCGCCACCGCCGGCCGCTAAAGCGATATCCACGTCATCGAGGATTATTGCCGTGGCTCTCTTATTGCCGACAATGCCAGGCTGTCGCCGCTTCAGGCGAAGACCGGCCTCTTTCGTCTTCGCGTTTCTCGCGCTCTCCATCATGGCCATCGCGCGCGCCGAAGATGCGCCGCAGCCGCCCCAGGACAAGCCCGCCGCGACGCCCTCGGCACAAAAATCCGGAGCAACGGGCGAACATGGCGGCGCCACCCCGAATTCGCCGGCCGCCCCCGAGCAGTACCGGCTGCCGCCGGATTCCACCACCAAACAAACGCTGGCGCTTCCCGGCCGCACGCTCGCCTTCACGGCCACCGCAGGGTCGATCCGCCTGTTCAACGACAAGCGGGAGCCGCAAGCCGACATCGTCTATACCGCCTACCAACTGGATGGCGCCGAGCCGACCACCCGCCCCGTGACTTTCTTTTTCAACGGCGGGCCGGGCGCAGCCTCGGCCTATTTGCAACTCGGTAATGCCGGACCTTGGCGGCTGACAATCAACGCAGATGCGCCGATTTCCTCCGCATCGCCCGACCTCCAAGCCAATGCGGAGACCTGGCTCGACTTTACCGATCTCGTCTTCATCGATCCGGTCGGCACCGGCTATAGCCGCTTCGTCGCCACCGGCGAGGAGGTGCGCAAGCGCTTCTTTTCGATCGACGGCGACGTCAACTCGATCGCAACGACGATCCGCCGCTGGCTGGAAAAGTACGATCGGTTGCTGTCACCCAAATTTGTCGTCGGCGAAAGCTATGGCGGCATCCGCGGCCCGAAGATCGTTCGCGAATTGCAAACCCAGCAGGGCGTCGGGGTGAAGGGTCTCATTCTCGTCTCGCCGATACTCGACTTCCGCGAATTTTCGGGCTCCAGCATGCTGCAATATGTGTGGAGCCTTCCAACCATGGCGGCGGTAGCGCGCGAGGCGAAAGGCTCCATTACCCGGGCCGACGTCGCCGACGTCGAAAGCTATGCGCGGAGCGATTTCCTAGGCGACCTCATCAAGGGGCAAGCCGATGCCGAGGCCACCACACGCCTTGCCGACAGGGTGGCGCAATTGACGGGGATCGATCCGGCCGTCAGCCGCAGGCTGGCCGGGCGCTTCGACGTCTCCGAGTTTCGCCGCGAACTGGACCGGCGCAACGGCAAGGTGAGGGGACGTTACGATGCGTCGGTCTCAGGCTTCGATCCCTATCCGGACTCGAGTTCGCATCATTTCGACGATCCGTCCGGCGAACCCTTGATCGCACCATTGACCAGCGCCGCGGTCGACCTCACCAAGCGCAAGCTCAATTGGAAACCGGACGGACCCTACGAGCTGCTCAGTCGCGCGGTCGAAAGGTCCTGGGATTTCGGCCGCGGCCTAAATCCGCCCCAGTCGATCACCCAACTGCGAGAGATCCTCGCCTCCGACCCAAAACTGAAGCTGCTCGTAGGCCATGGGCTGTTCGATCTTGCCACGCCGTATTTCGGCACCAAAATCCTGCTCGACCAATTGCCGGCCCACGCTTTGCCCGAGCGCGTGAAGCTCGTGGTGTATCCGGGCGGGCACATGTTCTATTTTCGCGACGCTTCGCGCCAGGCTTTTCGGGCCGAGGCCGAGGCGCTGATGAAGTGAGAGCCAGGTCAAAACAAAGCCGACGCAAACCTCAAGGTTTGCGCCGGCTAACTTGCCAGTGAACTCAGTAAACGAGGCCGGTGCCGGGCGGTTTTCCGAGGGCTGCGGCGAGCGAGCGATATTCCTCGCTGTTGGTGCCGGCCAATGCGGCGATCCGGTTCAGGTGGTATTGCGCCTGCTCCCGGTTGCCCTGTTCGACCTGCCACAGTCCGTAGTACTGCCAGGTCTTGACGTGGTTCGGGTCCGCCTTCAGCGCGCGCTCGTACCAGATCTGCGAGACCTTGTAGTCGCCGAGCTTGCGATAGGAATAGCCGATCAGATTGGCGACGGCGGCGCTGTCGTCGTGACCAAGCGCCTTCAGCTGCCCGATGGCGGCGGCATAGTCGTTGCGGTCATAGATCGTGGCATAGGCGTCACGATAACCCTTGGCAAACGCCGCGTCCTTGATGCTGGGGGTGACTTCGCTGGTCTTCTTCTTTGCCTTTTTGCTCGAAGAGGATGGCGGAGGTGCGTCGCTATCGGGCGCGGCGTACGCCTTGGTGACCAAGGGCGCCGCGACCAGCGCCATCGAGAACATTGCCAGCGTCAAAAGCCTGATCGCGAACTTGCTCATGCATCTCTCCTGATTTCTAACAGGGCGATCCTATACCGAAGCCCGCTAATTTGAACACCCGCAGGTTCCGAACATTCCCGGGCGATCATGCTTATTTCAGAGGATTTCGCCACCCCTGCACAATATGCAGGCGGGAACATGACGAACATGTCATCCAGATGAACGAAGTCCGTCACTGTGCTTCAGGATGGGTTCAGCGCGCGACACCTAAGGTCGTCCCATGATCGACGAGCCCGGCCATTCGACCGGCCATCTCTCGATCCCCTTTGAAAGAGGAGACGACCATGTTGAAGACAATTTCCGCTGCGTTGCTCGCAGTTTCCGTCGTTGCCGCGCCCGTCATGGCGGCTGGTTCCAGCAAGACCACGCAAGCGCCGGCCGCTAAAGCGGCGCAAGTGAAGCCGAAGGCGGACGCGCAGGTGAAGCCGAACGCGCTGAACGCCAATGCGAAAATGGGCCGCCATCATGTTAAGCATGTTCGCCACCATCGCGCCCACAAGAAGGTGAGCGCGGTCAAGACGCACCAGTCTTCGAAGGCGACGATCAAGCAGGCGCCGACCACCAAGCGCGGCTGACGCTGATCCGCGGGCGCGGCTTGCACCACATTTCCCCGCCGCTCCCAGCGGATACCAGGCCCGGCCCCCGCCATTGCTTCCCCAATGGCGGCGGGCCGGCGCTGTTTTTCAACAAATATTGAGGTCTGTTCGATATCCCAGATGCCAATTCCATTTCCGCGGCGGGCGGTTTAGGATTCGCCGAACCGCTTACACGCCCGGATGAGGTCCGAGCGTATGTCTGGGCGGCTCCTGCGCTTAGGGCAAACGACCGAAAACGAGTTGCATTTGGGGATATCGGTAACGCGCGCGGCGATCCTGATGCTGCCGATCGCGCTCACGGCCTGCGCCGGCGGCGATGAGGGCAGAAGCATCGCCTATATCGACGATCGCGGCGTCGCCAGCCAGCCGTATCCCGACAATTATCGCGCCGAATTGCTGGCGTTCATGAAAGCCTATCTCAATGATCCACGCGGCGTACACGACGCCGCGATGGCCGAGCCGGTGCAGCGCACCGTCGGCGGACGCTTGCGTTATGTCAGCTGCCTGCGTTTTACCCCACGTGAATCCGACGGCGGTTACCGCGAGTTGCGCGAACGCGCCGTTCTCTACGTCAACGGCCGGCTCGATCGCGTGATCGAGGACGCCAGCGATGTTTGCGCCGGCGCGGTTTATGCGCCGTTTCCGGAGTTGGGAAAGCTGACGCGCTAACGCTTGGCCGCGCGTGTCGGCCTGTCCCCGCGATGACCGCGCCCAAGAACAATCACCCTTGATCAAGTTTGATCAAGCTTGATCTCCGCTCGATGCGGCAATCGCCCACAATCGAACGCGCGCTAAAATTGCGTCAAGCCGCTGCCCGCTATCGCAGCAATATCTCTTGATGCAGACTATCATAACGCTTTGATTCGCAAAGAACGGCATGAACATTGCTTAGGACAAAACCGGGACTGGCTTTGACATTCAGGAGCGTGGCAAATGAAACGCATCGTGTTTGGTCTGACCCTTGGTGTGATACTTACTTGCATGGTTGGCAGCGTGACAGCTCGCGATCTCGACGGCCGCTACGCCAATTCACCGCTTAAATCCTGGTTCGATCGCCTCGCGAGCGGCAAAGGACTTTGCTGCTCGATGGCGGATGGTGAAAGCGTCGCAGATCCGGATTGGGAATCCAAAGACGGCCACTATCGAGTCCGCCTTGAAAACAACTGGATCGATGTTCCCGACGACGCCTTGATCACCGAACCGAACCGGGCAGGACGCACAATGGTTTGGCCGATGCGGTTTAACGGTGAAATCTCAATCCGGTGCTTCATGCCGGGCAGCATGACCTAGGCGCACGCGTCTATCGTGAAGTTCAAACGGTCCGTCCCATCGGGGCGGACCACCGGCCGACTGGGCCTTCATACTCATAAAAAATACTCTGCAATCGCATCAAAGCCGCGCCGCCAGCCGCGCACGCGATCCGGATCGAGCGGCGTAGCTTCCGAGGCCATGCGGACGATCACCACTTCCGCCTCGGGATGAACGTAGATGAATTGACCGTGGATGCCGAATGCGATCAACACGCCGCGATCCCGATCGATGCGATACCATTGGCTGCGATAGTTCGCTTGCGGAAATATTTCGGCGATTTCAGAACGCGCCCAGGCGCCCGGATCGCCGCGTTGGTTGATATCGTCGATCCACGTGCCCGGCACCACCTGCCGGCCATTTGCGACCCCGCGGCGGCGGATCATTTCACCGAAGCGGGCGAGGTCGCGCGGCGCGACGCAGATGCCGCCGGCGGCGCGCATCGCACCATAGGCGTCGACGGTGATATAGGCATCGCGCTCCGCGCCGAGCGGTACCCAGAGATACTCGCTGAGGATCTCGGCATAGGCTTGATCGCAGGCGCGCTCATACACCCAGCCGAGCACGTCGCTATTGGTCGAGACGTAGTGAAACAGCTCGCCATGCTTCTGCCCGTCCGGCCTTTGCAAGGCGAGGAAGCTGCGCAGGTCGATCGGCGGTTCGCCCGCCGGCAGCGGATCCCATCCCGCAGCATGACGGTAGCGTACCACATCGCCTTTGGGGTCTTCGTAGTCTTCGTTGAAGGCGATGCCGACCGCCATATCCAGGAGATGCCGGATCGTGCAGCCGGCATAGACCGACGAGGCAAGTTCGGGGACGTAATCGATGACGCGGTCATCGGGGTCGAGCAGACCACGACCGGCAAGGATTCCGCCGAGCGTGCCGCAAATCGACTTGCTCACGGAGAAGACGATGTGCGGCGTCGCGGCGTCCATGCCGTTGTCGTACCACTCGGCCGCGATCCGTCCGCGCCTGAGCACGACGAACGCGTCGGTACGCGTGGCGCCTAGCGCCTGCTTCACCGTGGTCGGATGGCTGTCATGGCCGGTGAAGCCGATGTGCCCGATCTCTTCCAGCGACATTTCGAGGCCCGATGCATCGGGTGAGGCCGCAATGTTGGCGGTCGGGATCAGCCGGCGGACGTTGCGAAAACCCCAAGCGCTGAAGGGCGCCTTGCGCCAGTTCGAAAGCGTCACCAGTCGATCGGGCGCCGGCGGAAAATCGTCCATCAGATCGTTGGCGGGCATTGGTTTCCCCGTTGTTTCTTGGCGGGCTAACTTCGCGGCAAACCGATCACTTTTCAGCGAGCGGTGAACCTGGACGTAGGCTTTAGCGACCCAGCACATAGCTGCAAAGGCAGCGTTTAGCGCTAAAGATCGTTTCGCCAGGGAACAAACCGGCGTTGTTGCCGGGCGGTCACAGTTACGAACGATCAGGCTCCGGCATTGCCGCGAAGCAACCAAATTGAGGCCACGTTGTTTGATGAGGATCACACAACGACGTTGAATGGGGAACCTCTCATGAAGAGAATTTTGCTGGGCGCAGCCGCCATTGTTGCGTTCGCAGCGCCTGCCTTCGCGGCGGACATTCCGCCGCGCACGTACACCAAGGCTGCCGTCTATACGGCGCCGGAAGTGGTTTACAACTGGACCGGCTTCTACATCGGCGGCCATCTCGGCAGTGCTTTCGCAGGCAACAACAGCCTGGAGGGAAGCGGCGGCCGGTTCATGGGCGGTGTGCAGGGCGGCTTCGATTACCAGTTCGCAACCAACTGGGTGGTCGGTGCCGAGGCCCAGTACAGTTGGCTTTCCAACAACAACAATGGCGTGCTCTTTCCCGCTGGCACCCTTGTGACCGCGAATAACAACCAGCTTGGTTCGGTGACCGGCAGGCTTGGCTACACCTGGGGCCCGGCGCTGCTCTACGCCAAGGGTGGCTATGCCTGGCGTGACAACAACAATATCGGTGTCAGTGTCGCCGGAGTACCGGCCGCGTTTACCACCGATGGCACCCACAAGGACGGTTTTACCGTCGGCGCCGGTCTCGAATACATGTTCGCGCCGAACTGGTCCGCCAAGGCCGAATACCAATACTACAACTTCGGCAACACCACTTTCACCGGCGGACCCGCCGAGATCGTCGGCTCCCGCTTCCGCGACGACGAACATACCGTCAAGGTCGGCGTGAACTATCGCTTCGGCTGGGGTGGCCCGGTCGGTACGCGGTATTGACCAAGTCTGCTTAGTTACGAAAAGCCGGCTTCATGCCGGCCTTTTTGTTGGCGTAAGCCATCCCGGCTCAGGCAAGAAGGCCCGTTTCGCATCGGCATTTGCCGACGAAAAATAAAATTTGCACCGCGCGGAACTTCGGCTCGCAATCGGTTATTATGGTGCCGCCGGTTGATGGACAACGAACATGCGTGCCTTGTTGCTGGGAGTGACTTTATCCGCGATTGCGCTGCCGTGCCTTGCAAAAACGATCCTGAAATCCGAACCCCTTGTGCTTGCACCCTATGAGGTCGCCTTTGTGCAGGACGCCTCCTGTCCGGCAGGAAAGGTGCTCAAGGTCACCGGTGTGATAAGGGGGCTGCACCGCAAGAAGGCCTGTGTGACGCTCGCAGCCGAGCAGGCCTCGCTGGCGGTGGCGACGCCATAATCCAAAGGCTCGTTCGGTTCCGGGAATGTGCTCTCACGAATGCAGCTGGAAATCCAGTTCGGCCTCGCGCTCGGCGTCGGCCTGGTTCTTGGCGGGATCTTCCTGGGGGTCCGGCCGGCAGGGCTTGATCTCATAGTCGTTGTCCAGCACCGGCCGCGGCGCTGGCTTGTCGTCCTCCGTCGCCACGTCGACCACGAGACCGCTTAGCCGGGCGTGCTTCCAGACGTCGGCCTCGGTGGGGTAGGCCTTGCTCAACTTGGCTTCACTACTGAACAGGGCATAGGGCATTGAAATTCCTCCCGTAAACCACCTTAACGCGCCTGATCGGATAGGGTTTCAGCGGGACGGGCACCAGCGCTTCACACGCAAGTGAAATCTCAAGTCTCCAGGCCATTCCGCCTTGAGTTTCCTGAGTCGTAAACGAGTCCTGAATCGGGCGAAAAATATCGTGCGAGACTCCCGGACCAGAATCGCCGGATGTTTTCGCCGTGATGAGAACGACCCTCAAAACCTCCGGCGAACGAGTGCACATCGCGCTCAGTGTGGCGCTGTTGGCGGCGTGCGCGGCCAATCTGATGCTGGT
>VAZH01000072.1 GCA_005884465.1 Alphaproteobacteria bacterium
TCCCGAAACCGTAATTTGCGATATGGCTGCGGATGGCTGCTCCATGGAACCTATCAGAGAGCAACGATTGGAAGAAGCCCGTCGCGAAATCAAAGTTCCGTTGCGTTATCATCAAGATAAGCACTTGCGCCGGTTTTTGGAAGGCTGCCCTGCGAATCACGCCATGCTTTCACCCTGTTCAATTTGGAGGCCGGCCGGAAAAGGGGCCTCGCTGGCACTTTCCCTGCTTGTCACTACCTAGGTGAGGTCCCCGCTGAAGGGCTGCAGCAACGCCCACACAGGAATTTTGTGGCTTCACTTTTCGATCCATTGATTGCGTTTGTGTCGGCACATCCGGAGCTTGCCTATCTCACGGTATTCCTCGCCGCCCTGCTGGAAGCCGTTCCAGTGGTGGGCTCGGTCATTCCAGGCTCGACCATCATCTTCGCGCTGAGCGCGCTGATACCCGGCGGCGAGTTGCGGCTCGAGTGGGTGCTGGCGGTTGCGGTCGCCGGCGCGTTGCTCGGGGATGGATCGGCGTTCTGGATCGGACATCGCGCCCAGCGCGAAATCTTAAGCTCCTGGCCGCTGTCGAACTATCCGAACGTGGTGGCGCAGAGCGAGGCCTTCTTTCATCGCTGGGGTGCGCTAGCGGTATTCTTTGCGCGCTTCGTGCCCCCGATCCGCGCCTTCGTGCCAATCACGGCGGGCGCGCTCGGCATGTCGCCACCGCGTTTTTTCGCCGTGAACATCTTGGCGGTCCTGTTGTGGGCGCCCGCGCACGTGCTGCCGGGGGTGCTGGCGGTATCCGCGCTGCACGAATATGCCGGTATTCCCCATCATACCGGGATCGGCAAGCACTACTGGATGCTGGCTGTGATCGGCGGTGCGTTGATTGTCGCGCTGGTGGTCTGGGTTATCCGCCGCGGGCATGGCGGAGGCGCGATCGAGCCGGCGAAATCCGTTCGCAGGAAGCCCTGACAGTCGATATCCGTCCGGTCCGTAAATCTCATGGCCTGCTGACAGCCGGGCTGCGTCCCGGCGCCGGACCGACATAGCGCGCGCGCGGGCGGATCAGCCCGCCATGCCGCAATTGTTCGCACGCATGCGCGATCCATCCGACGGTGCGCGCCATGGCAAACAGCACCAGTTCGTTGCCGGGCGCCAGACCCAGCGTATGCACCAACACCGCGAGCGCGTAGTCGATATTGACGAACTCGCCGGTCGCCTCCGCAATGCGCTCCGGAATTTCGGTTGTGAGCTTCTGCGCCGCGCCGGCGCGCGACAAGGCTTGCAGCAAGGCGTGAGCGCGGGGATCGCCGTGCTTGTAGACGCCATGCCCGAAGCCCGCGAAACGCTCGCCCAGCGCAACGCGCTCGCGGATGACGGGGGCCACATCGCCATCGACAAGCGTCTTCACCAGCTGCGCTGCCAACACGCCCGCACCGCCATGTTTCGGGCCTTTCAACGCCACCAGGCCGGCAATGATCGCATCATAGAGATTCAGTCCGGTCGATGCCGCGCACCGCACGGTAAAGGTCGAGGCGTTCAGTTCATGGTCCGCCAGCAGCACCAGGGCACGGCGGATCAAATCGGCGGCGTGCTTGTTGTCCGGCGCCCATGCCTTGGCGATCTGGAGATGAAGCGGTTCGCCCGATGATGTGCCGTTCAGCATCGTCGCGATCACCAGACGCAGGATGCGGCCGCCAACCATCGCGCGCCCCTCGGCGGCGCGGGTAAAAGCGCGCGGATCGGCGCTCGCGGCCAGCGCCAGCACGGCGATCGTGCGATCGATCGGCGCGGCATGGCGCGCGGCGTCCGCGATCGCGCGCATCTCGCCGGATACCAGCGGACAATTGTCTTGGGAAAACGGATCGACGCCGGCGACATCCCACAGCAACGTCGCGGCATGTTCGAGCGTGTCCTTTTCCGCCAGCTCGATGCAGTTCACGCCGCGGTAAATCGGGCCGTCCTCGGTGATGGTCGCAATCGCGGAATCCATCACCGGCAGATCGGCATCGAAACTCCTGAGGCCGCGCGGCTCCGGCGAGGGCGTGCGCCGTTGCTTGAGAAGGCGGACGTCCTCCGCCCGATAGCGATGGCTTCGCGAATCCGACGACGGCTCGGAGCGGATCAATCCGCGACTGACATAGGCGTAGAGCGTGGCCGGCGAGATCGCTAGTTCGGCAGAGGCCTCGCGGGCGGAGAGGTAAAGCGCAGCGGATTTTTTCATATTGATTTACATAATCAAGATTGATCAATCTGTCGAGAGGGCCGACTTTAGGGGCGGCAGAAGGAGACCGACCATGAATATGCAGCTTTCCAAGACGCCGATCGGGCTGGACGGCGTCCCCGCCGCCGAGACGGTGCTCAGCCACGTCGATGGCGAGCGCGGCGAACTGATCATCGCCGGCGAACGCGTCGGCGTTCTCGTGGGCAAAACCGGCTTCGAGGGGGTGACCGCGCGGCTCTGGAGCGGAGCAACGGGCCAGCCGGTGGGCGAGGCCGCCGTGCGCGCCGTCCTGGGCGAAGCCCGACAACGCGCCTTTGCGCGGCTGCCGGACTTGCTGGAAATTACCCGCGGGCTGTCGATCGTCGATGGCTTTCGTGCCGCCATCGCGGGACTCCGCGCGGAAAACGGATTGCAGCACGAGGCCACGATTGTCGGCGCGTTTCCGGTGATCGCCGGCGCGCTGGTGCAGCGCGCCAAGGGCTGTGACCCCGTCGCGCCCGATCCGACGCTCAGCCATGCCGCCGACACGCTGTCGATGCTGCTCAACCGCAAAGCCAGCACGCCCGAGGTCGCGGCGCTCGACGCTTATTTCGTCACAGTGTGCGATCACGGCATGAATGCATCGACCTTCGCAACGCGCGTCGTGGCCTCGACCCAGGCCGACCTGTTCGCGGCGGTGACGGCGGGATATTGCGCGCTGACCGGACCGCTTCACGGCGGCGCACCGGAGCCGGTGCTGGAAATGCTTGATGCCATCGGCACAAGCGAGCGAATCAAGCCGTGGGTCGACGGCGCGTTGGCGCGCGGCGAGCGGCTGATGGGTTTTGGCCACCGGATCTATCGCGTCCGCGACCCGCGCGCGGATGTGCTGAAGGGCGCGATCGGGCGGCTCGCTGGCGGCGGCACCGATCTTCCATTCGCGGGCGAAGTCGAGACCTATATCCGCGAGGCGTTGCGGCGGAAGAATCCGGACCGTCCGCTCGATACCAATGTGGAGTTCTTCACCGCGATCCTGCTCGATGCGCTGACGATCCCGCGCCAAGCCTTCACGCCGATCTTCGCGGCTGCCCGGTCCGCGGGATGGACCGCGCACGCCCGCGAGCAGCAGCGGGGCGGGCGGCTGATACGACCAAGTTCGGCCTATATCGGCCCGATGCCTTAAGTATTAGAGGGCGGCGAGCTATCATCTCCGCCGTCGTTCCTGCGAAAGCAGGGACCCATAACCCCTGATGCGTCTTGTTATAGAAGGCGTTGACCACTGCGCCCCAAGCTGGCCGCGGCGTATGGGTCCCCGCTTTTCGCAGGGGCGAGGAGAGGAGAAGCTCAGCTCGCGCCGCGCACCACAGTTTTAAGATAATTATACGCCTTGATGATTTCGATCAGGCGATCTTCGGTGGAGCGGTCGCCGCCATTGGCGTCGGGATGGTGCTGCTTCACCAGCGCCTTGTATTTCGCCTTGACGGTCTCGAGCGTCGCATCGGAGCCGAGCCCCATCACCTGCAGCGCCTTGCGCTCGGCGTTGAATACCTTTCGGGTTTCGACCTTGGCCTCCGCATTCGGACCTGGCCGCCAGCGACCGCGGCCATTGAGCTCGCTGAACATGGAGAACGGATCGGAGGCGCCTTCCAGATCCGCCTCAGCGCTACCTTTGCCCCGCTTGGCGCTGGTATTGGCGCCCATTTTCCAGGTCGGACGATGGCCGGTCAGCGCATCCTTCTGATAACGCGCAACCGCGTCGGCATTCATGCCCTGGAAGAAATTGTAGGAGTGGTTGTATTCGCGGACGTGATTGAGACAAAAGTGCCAGTATTCCTTGTCGTTGGTCCGGCCCTTGGGCGCGCGGTGCGGCCCCTTGTTCTTGCAGTCCGGCCATTCGCACATGGCGGAGGCTTCGCGCGCCTGCGCCTGCTGCTTCGCGCTCAGCTTGTTGGGCTTGATGCGAATGGAGTCGAAGAATTTTGATGAATCGATCGGCATGGCTGACTATGACAACGCAATGCGAAAAGCTTCAAGTCTTGACATTGCAAATACCTCACTGTCGATGCGGCATTGACGGAGCGCGGTCATGGACGTATTTGCCGTCGTCATGAGCACCAAGGACCTTATCACAAACAGGTTGCGCGAAGCTTTCACCCCCGAAAGCCTCGACGTCACGGACGAATCACATCTGCATGAAGGCCATGCCGGCCACCGGCCGGGCGGCGAGACGCATTTCAGGGTTTATATCGTATCGCCGGCGTTCCAGGGGAAGAGCCGGATTGAGCGTCACCGCATGATTAATGCGGCGCTATCGGCGGAACTCGCAGGTTCCGTGCACGCGCTGGCGATACATGCGCAGGCGCCGGGGGAAGCGGCATCCTAGCCGGCATGCCCCGCGCAAGCGGGGTATGCCGTACCCGAGGCATCACGGCTTGAGCACAGCGGCGCGGCGTCCTGGATCGTCCGCTGTAGCCTGTCATCGGGCGGTGCGTTGCGCCGACCCGTTGGCGGACGATGACGACGGCAATGACGCCTAAAACGCGGTCCCGGCCCGCTTCGGCTTTTTCTCCTCGACCTCGGCCTCGCGCGCCACCGGCACGATCCGCAGCGCGGTGATGCGGTTGCGCTCCCGGCGCAGCACGCGGAAGCGGAAGCCATGAAAGGTAAAACTCTGGCCGCGTTCCGGGATCGAGCGCGCCTCATGAATCACCAGGCCCGCAACCGTGGTCGCCTCCTCATCGGGAAGATGCCAGTCCATCGCGCGGTTGAGATCGCGGATCGGCACCGAGCCGTCGACCACCACCGAGCCGTCGGGCTGGGCGCGGACGCCCGCCACCACCACATCGTGCTCGTCGGAAATATCGCCGACGATTTCCTCCAGAATGTCCTCCAGCGTCACCATGCCTTCGACTTCGCCGTATTCGTCGACCACCAGCGCGAAATGAGTCTTGCGGCGACGGAAGGCCTTGAGCTGTTCTGATACGGGCCGCATTTCCGGCACGAACCACGGCGGCAGCGCGATGGTCGAGACGTCGATCCGCGATGTATCGCCTTCGGCGGCGCGAATGGCGCGCAACAGATCTTTTGCATGCAGCACGCCGATGATGTTTTCGGGCTTCTCGCGCCACAGCGGAATCCGTGTGTATTCGGTGGCCAGCACCTCGCTCACCAGCTCTTCCGGCGGCAGGTCGGCATTGATCATCACCATTTCGGTGCGGTGAACCATCACGTCGGAGACCTGAAGCTCGCGCAGATCCAACAGCCCGCCGAACATGTCGCGGTCGTGCTTTTCGACACCGCCCTCGTGGTGGAGGAGATCGACGGCGCCGCGCAACCGCTCTGTCGGCGACAGAATTGCCTGGTTGGCGCCGATCTTGATACCGAGCGCCTTCATCAGCAGCCGGACGATCGCCTCGATAATGGTGAGCAGCGGTCCCAGCAGGTACACCATCACCTTCATCGGACGCGCGACCAAGAGCGCCACGCGGTCCGGCGCGTTGATGGCGATGGTCTTCGGCAGCACCTCGGCGAAGATCACGACCATCGCCGTCATCACCGCGGTGGCATAGAGCACACCCACCTCGCCGAACCAGGCCGTGAAGATACTGGTCGCCAGCGCCGAGGCGCCGATGTTGGCGATGTTGTTGCCGAGCAGCAGCGCGCCAATCAACCGCTCGCGCATGGCGAGCAGACTAGAGACGACGGCGGCTTCGCGATTGCCCTGCTTCGTCAGCCGCAGCATGCTGGCGCGCGAAGCCCCGGTCAGCGCCGTCTCGCTCGCCGCGAAGAACGCGGAGACCAGCAGCAAGAAAATGACAATGGAGAATGCAAGCCAGTCCATCAGGTTACAATCACTCTAGAGCTTAGGCTGTTCGCGCCAACTTGCGTTGGAGAAAATCGCGAACCCGGGACGGCTCGACATCGGCCGCAATCACGGCGCGGCCGACCGCCGCTAACAGGATGAAGGTAAGCCGGCCGCGCCTGACCTTCTTGTCCTGCGCCATCAGCGCCATCAGCGCGTCGGCATCGCTGAGCCCTTCCTGGGCAAATCCCGCGATATCCTGCAAATGGGTCGGCAGACCGACCTCGGCAAGATGACGTCTGACGCGCGCCGCGTCGGATTCGGAGATCATACCGAGTTGCGCGGAAAATTCCGCCGCCAGCACCATGCCGATGGAAACGCCTTCGCCATGGAACAGCCGCTCGGAAAAGCCGGTGGCGGCCTCCAGCGCATGGCCGAAGGTATGACCGAGATTGAGCAATGCGCGCTCGCCGGTCTCGCGCTCGTCGCGCGCCACGACCGCGGCCTTGGCGCGGCAGGAGGTGGCGATGGCGTGGTCGCGCGCAGCGCCGCCTGCGAAAATATCGGCATGATTAGCCTCGATCCAGGCGAAGAACGCTTCGTCGCCGAGCACGCCGTATTTGGCGATTTCGGCATAGCCGGCGCGGAACTGGCGCGGCGGCAGCGTATCCAGCACCGCGGTATCCGCGACCACCAGAAGCGGCTGGTGAAACGCGCCCAGCAGATTCTTGCCTTGCGGCGAATTGATCCCGGTCTTGCCGCCGACCGAAGAATCGACCTGCGCCAGTAGCGAGGTCGGGACCTGCACCAAATCGACGCCGCGCCGCAGGATGGCGGCGGCAAAGCCCGCAAGATCGCCGATCACGCCACCGCCGAGCGCGACCACCAGATCGTTGCGCTCGATCTTGGCCGATATCAGCGCTTCGCTGACTTGCTCGAGGCCGGCATAGGTTTTCGAACCTTCGCCTTCGTCGACAATGATGCGCGAGGTGGCAATGCCGGCCTCCGACAGCGAGGCCTCGGTTTTCTCCAGCCAATGTTTTGCGACATTGCGGTCGGTAACGATGGCGACGCGCGAGCCAGGCCGCAACGTTGCCACGCGGGTCCCTAGCGACTGCAGTTCGTCGCGGCCGATGACAATGTCATAGGCGCGCTCGGCAAGCGCCACGCCGACGGTGATCGGCTCCGAATGTTTCAAGGGCGCGGTCATCATGTGGCGCCCATTCGGCCGGGTGTTTCTTTCGCAGCGCCGCCGCACAGCAAGGCGTGCAAGCCCTCGATACATTCATCGACGATTTTTTCGTGCGGCACGTCGCGCGACCAGATCGTCAGATCGGCGTGCTGATAGGCCGGCTCGCGTTCCCTCATTAAACGCCCGACGGTCGCGGCGGGATCGGCGGTCTGCAGCAGCGGACGGTCGGCACGGCGCTTCACCCGGCGCATGATGATATCGGCATCCGCCTTGAGCCAGATCGAAACCGCCTTGGCTCCGATACGGCTTCGGGTCTCCTCGCGCATGAAGGCACCGCCGCCGGTGGCGATCACGGCCGGACCGCTGTCGAGCAGCCGCGCAATCACCCGCGCCTCGCCATCCCGAAATTGCGGCTCGCCATGGGCCTCGAAAATGTCCGGTATCGACATGCCCGCCGCCGCCTCGATCTCCGTATCGGCGTCGAGGAATGGCAGCCGAAGCCGCACCGACAGCCGCCGTCCGATGGTGGATTTGCCGGCACCCATCATGCCCACCAGCACGACCGAGCGCGTTCCCAGCGCCGCTGTGATCTCGGCTTCCTGGGACGTGCTGGCACTGGTCGGTGTGGCAGTTTCAGGCATCTCAATGCTCGATTGCCGCGGATTGCGGCGTTCCGCGTCACCTATACTACCCCCGCCGATACCGTTGCTAGTGTCCCGGTTCTAAGGTTCGCATCCCGTTCCAGCGACCTCTGTTGCGAACCTTAGAACCGAAGGACACCAGAAGAGTATGATTTCAGTGCGGTTTCGGGATTGGACATTCGCTACGAGAAGTCGCGGAAACACCGCGCGAATGTCAAATCCCCCGCACTGGTGACTCTTGCAACGGCAAGGCGAACATGTTGGTAGTCAGGCCCGATTTTGATGGTTAATTCGCCGCCTGAGGCCCGCTGATGCCCAGCCTGTTCCGCTTTCTGACGGTTCTCGCGATCATCGGCGGCATCGTCTATGGCGTGATTTTCGCGCTGGCGAATTTCGTTAACCCGAAACCGCGGGAAATGACCGTCACCATCCCGGCCGACAGGTTCCTCAAGAAATAAACGCTAAGGTTGGCGGATGCGTTCCAGCAAGATCCCAGATGCCAAACTGATCAATCTGTTCCTCGACATGCTCGCGGCGGAGCAGGGCGCGGGCGCCAACACGCTCGATGCCTATCGTCGCGATATCACCGATTTTTCCGAATTTCTCGCTCCGACCGGCCAAGGCTTTGCCGGCGTCGAAACCCAGGCGCTGCGGGACTATCTCGTCGACCTTGACGGGCGCGGCTTCAAGTCCTCGAGCGTGGCGCGCCGGTTATCGGCGATGCGGCATTTGTTTCGTTTCCTCCTGAACGAGCGGATTCGCAGCGACGATCCGGCGGCGATCCTGTCCGGTCCGAAGCGCGGCCGGGCGTTGCCGAAAGTGCTGTCAATATCCGACGTCGATCGTCTGCTGGCGCGCGCCAAGGCGCTGACGGACGCGCCGGATGCCTCTGCACTGCAGGGGCTTCGCGCCATGCGGCTGTATTGCCTGCTGGAAGTGCTTTATGCCACCGGCTTGCGGGTGTCGGAACTGGTGGCGCTGCCGCGCTCGGCGGCGCGGCGCGACGCGCGCATGATCGTGGTGCGCGGCAAGGGCAACAAGGAACGGCTGGTGCCGCTGAACGAGGCTTCGCGACAGGCGATGGTCGATTACCTCGCCGCGATCGAAGCACTCAAGCCGGAAAAGAAGAAAAACGCGGCGAACTCGAAATGGCTGTTTCCCTCGTTCGGCGAGAGCGGGCATCTGACGCGGCAGCATTTCGCGCGCGACCTGAAGGAGCTGGCGGCATCCGCCGGGCTGGCGCCGCGGCTGGTCAGCCCGCATGTGCTGCGTCATGCGTTCGCGAGCCATCTTTTGCATAACGGCGCCGATCTGCGCATCGTGCAGACGCTACTCGGCCATACCGATATCTCGACCACGCAGATCTATACCCATGTGGTGGAGGAGCGGTTGAAGAGCCTGGTGCGCGACCTGCATCCGCTGGCGGAGAAGTAGGTGATCGTTGTCCCGGGTGACCCCACCTTGACTTCGGCGGCTTCTCCGCTGAAAGAGCCATTTCCCGCCCGCGATCTTGCTGGCGCGCAATCCGCTTCTGCACCCGGATTGTGGGCTAAATAATTGACAAAGCGGGCTTTCTTCACGCGAACCGGAATCCGCTTCGCTTGAAAGCGCGTTCCTCCGTATATTGATTTGATGCCGGATCACATGCGCTCTTATCTCGATTTCGAAAAGCCCGTCGCCGAGCTCGAATCCAAGGTCGATGAATTGCGCGCGCTGGCGGCTTCCGGCAGCGACATCGCCGACGAGATTTCGCGGATCGAGGACAAGGCGGCGCAAGCGTTGAGCGAGCTCTACTCCAACCTGACGCCGTGGCAGAAAACACTGGTCGCGCGCCATCCGCAGCGGCCCCATTTCACGGATTTCATCAACGCGCTGATCAGCGAATTCACGCCGCTGGCCGGAGACCGCAAGTTCGGAGAGGACGAGGCGCTGATGGGCGGGTTCGGCCGTTTCCGCGGCGAAAGCATCTGCGTGATCGGCCAGGAAAAGGGCGCCACCACCGAATCACGCATCAAGCATAATTTCGGCATGGCGCGCCCGGAAGGATATCGCAAGGCGGTCCGGCTGATGGAAATGGCGGATCGGTTTGGCATTCCGGTGTTGTCGATCGTGGATTCCGCCGGCGCCTATCCCGGCATCGGCGCGGAGGAACGCGGACAGGCGGAAGCGATCGCGCGCTCCACCGACGCCTGCCTGTCGCTCGGGGTGCCCAATGTCGCGATCATCACCGGCGAAGGCATGTCGGGCGGCGCCATCGCGATCACCACGGCAAACCGCGTGCTGATGTTCGAGCATGCGATCTACAGCGTGATCTCGCCGGAGGCGGCGTCCTCGATCCTGTGGCGCGACGGCACCAAGGCGCAGGAAGCCGCGACCAGCATGAAAATCACGGCGCAGGACATGCTGCGCTTTGGCGTGATCGATTCGATCCTGAGGGAGCCCTCCGGCGGCGCGCATCGCGACCCCGCCGCCATGATCGCGACCACCGGTGACGCCATCGCGCAAGCCTTTGACGACCTCCGCAATCTCGACCGCGACATGATTCGCAAGCAGCGGCGGCAGAAATTCCTCGATATCGGCCGGAAAATGGGTTGAGGCGGAATTTTTGTGGAAGGAAAAATGGCGGCTGGAACGGCAGCCCCAACCGTTAACCCTCTGTCCTTTTTTCGAAAAATCCCGCCGTTTCGACCCCAATTAGGCCCTGACACCGATATTTAACGTCTGTTGACCATGCCGGGGCCGGGTCCCACTGCTCGGCCCTGATCGGCTTGCGAGCCGAGGGGCCAAAGGATAGTATTTTGGTCAATGGCTTCAGGGCATGAACGCTAGGTTGGGGTGCGAGAATTGCCCGTTGGGTGGGGAGCTCTACATTGATTGATCGTTCGCTGGTTCGCGCGCTCATCACCTCTGCCGCGCTCGGGGCCGGTGCGCTGCTGGCCGGCTGCAACAGCGACGACATTTCGCTCGCCAACAACGCCAAGGCTAATCAGCCCGTGCCGGCAAGGCTGATTGCCGAGATGACCGCCAAGGACATGGACCTGCAATCGCCGATCCTGGTCCGGCTGTTCAAGCAGGAAGCCGAACTCGAGGTCTGGAAGCAGGATCGCTCCGGCCGTTTCGCGCTGCTGAAGACCTATCCGATCTGCCGCTGGTCGGGAGACCTTGGGCCCAAGGTCCGCGAGGGCGACCGCCAGGCCCCGGAAGGTTTTTATTCCATTACGCCGGCGCAGATGAATCCGCAGTCGCTTTATTATCTTTCCTTCAATACCGGCTATCCCAACGCCTATGACAAGGCGATGGGGCACACCGGCTCGCAGTTGATGGTGCATGGCGACTGCTCGTCGCGCGGGTGCTACGCGATGACCGATGAACAGATCGCGGAAATCTATTCGCTGGGACGGGAATCCTTCTTCGGCGGCCAGAAATCGTTCCAGCTGCAGGCCTATCCGTTCAAGATGACGCCGCTGAACATGGCCAAGCACCGCAACAATCCGAACATGCCGTTCTGGAAGATGATCAAGGAAGGCTACGATCATTTCGAGGTGACGCGGCAGGAGCCGAAGGTCGATTTCTGCGAGAAGAAATACGTGTTCGATGCCGAGAAGGCGCCGGAGGCGAAGCGCGATCCGGTGTTTGACGCCTCGGCCAAATGCCCCGCTTACGTGATCCCGCAGGAAGTCGCGGACGCCGTGCGCGAGAAGCAGCAGCAAGAACACGCCGAGGCCGCCAAACTGGTTTCACGGGGCATGCCGGTCGCCCGCGCCAACCCCGGCATCGACGGTGGCATGAACAAGGTGTTCGCCGCCAAGCTGCCCGATGGCTCTACCGGATTGTCGGAAGGCGGCGAGGGCCAGGGCCTGTCGCTCGCCGCGTTTAGCCGCGCGCCCGGCACCATTCCCGCCACCGTCAATCCACCGCGCGGACCTGTGACATCCCCGCAAGAGCCGTTGGTGGCTTCCATGGCGCCGGCTCAAGCCCCTGCGACGCGAGTGGCGTCGGCGGCGCCGCAGTCCGAGGGATTCTTCAGCAACCTCGCCCGCAGGGTGGGCCTCGGCGGTTCGGCAGACACCACCGCCAGCGCGCCGCCGATCCCGGCGAAGCCGAAAATCATCGAGGCCAAGCGCAACGAGCCGCCGCGTTCGGAAGCGTCGGCCCCGAAGGCCGTCGCCGCGGCACCGAAGGTTGCGGATACCAAACAGGCCACAGCCCAGCCGCCGCTGAAACCGGCGGTCTCGGAATCACAGGCTGCCGCTGCATTTGCGGCGCCTGCGAAAGATGGCGTTGTCGCCGGCGCAGCGCCAATCGTTCCGGCCAATTCGTTCGAGAGCCGCTTCTCGGCGTTCAAGTAAGCCGAATCAATTCAGCATCTCGCCGTCATGCCCGCCAACGGGTCGGCGCGGGCGCCGCCCGATGACAGGCTCCGGCGGGCATGCAGTATCCCGAGGCGTTTCGAAAGAACCGAGACGGCGCGGCATACTGGATCATCCGCTTTCGCGGATGATGACATCAGCGGCTAATCAACGCCGCCTCACCCTCACGCATATTTGCCGTGGCAGTGCTTGAACTTCCTGCCCGAGCCGCAGGGGCAGTCTTCGTTGCGGCCGATCTTGCCCCAGCTCGCCGGATTCTTGGGGTCGCGGTCGGCGGTGGCCGCGGGCACCAGCGAGACGTTGGCGAATGCGAGTTCGTCCTCGCCGGTGTTCGGATCGAACTTGTGCGCTTCCATGTGCGGCAATACAGGCTGCTGCTCCTCCGGCGGCACGATCTCGACGCGCATCAGCTGCGCGCTGACCGCCTCGCGCAAGTGGGCGATCATCGCCTCGAACAGGCTGAAGGCTTCCGACTTGTACTCCTGCAGCGGATCGCGCTGGCCGTAGCCGCGCAAGCCGATCACCTGACGCAGATGATCGAGCATGATCA
>VAZH01000444.1 GCA_005884465.1 Alphaproteobacteria bacterium
TCGGCGAACTCGACCGCCGGCTCACGCTGGCGAGGCTGGTCGCGGCGTGGGCCAAGAGTCCGGTATCGGCGCCGCTGGTCGTCGGCGGCCCGGCATCGACGCTTGCATTGGCTTCCGATCTGGCGCGCCTGATGGACGACATGGTCACCCGGGGCGTCGGCTGGGAAGCGCTGGACGGCTTGGTGCCGGATCAACTGGACAAATACTGGCAGCACTCGCTGGAATTCCTCAGAATTGCGCGACAGGCATGGCCCGCGCATCTCGAGGAAATTGGAAAAATCGAGCCGGCGGCGCGCCGCGATCTCCTGATCGAGGCGGAAGCCAGGCGCCTGACCACGCATCACGACGGTCCGGTGATTGCCGCGGGCTCGACCGGATCGATGCCGGCAACGGCAAAATTCCTCCACGCCGTTGCCGCTCTCCCGCAAGGCGCGGTGGTGCTGCCGGGCCTGGACACCGCTCTCGATGACGATGCGTGGCAGCTGATCGGCGGTGTCAGGGACGCGCAAGGCAAACTCATCCAGCCGCCGGCGTCGAACCATCCGCAATTCGCGATGCAGGCGCTGCTGCATCGACTAGGCATCAGGCGCGGCGATGTCGAAAGATTGAGCGCACCGGCGGCGCATGGGCGCGATGTGCTGGTGTCCGAGGCGATGCGGCCTTCAAACGCGACGGCAGAGTGGCATCGGCGGCTGGCCGAGCCCGACATCGCCGACAAGATTTCGCGCAGCATGAAAAATCTAGCGGTTATCGAAGCCGCCAATCCCGAGATGGAGGCGCTGGCGATTGCGGTTGCGCTGCGCGAGGCGCGGCATCTTGACAGGACGGCGGCGCTGGTGACGCCGGATCGGGCGCTGGCGCGACGGGTCATGGCGGCGCTCGGCCGCTGGAATCTCGCATTCGACGATTCCGGCGGCGACGCCTTGATGGACACTTCGGGCGGAATTTTCGCCCGGCTCGCCGCGGAGGCGGTGGCAAAACAGCTGGAGCCGCCGACCCTATTGGCGCTTTTAGAACATCCGCTGTGCCGGTTGGGCGGCGCGCCGGGCGCGTTCACGGACGCGGTTGAAGCGCTCGAACTGGCGCTGTTGCGCGGCACCCGCCCGCAGGCGGGAAGCGGCGGGCTGGCGCGCGACTTCGACCGTTTCCGCACGGAGCTTTCCAGGCTTCAGCGTCGCGAGACGTCTTCGCTGCACGCTTCCGAGCCGAGGACCAGGCTGAGAGACAGGCAACTCGATCGCGCGCAATCGCTGATCGCGGCGCTGCAGACCGCGCTTTCGCCGCTTGAAAGTCTCTCTTGCTCAAACGCCTATGATTTCGCCGAACTGGCAAAGCGCCATCGCGACGTGCTGAGCGAGCTGTCGCGCGACCGGCATGGCGTCGCGCTGGCGTTCGAGGGCCATCACGGACTGGCGCTCGCCTCCGCGTTCGACGATCTGCTCGGCAGACAGGCGCAAAGCGGCCTGCTGGTGCAAATCAGTGATTACCCGGAAGTGTTCCAGACCGCGTTTGGCGACCGCATGGTGCGGCGGCCGGAAGCAGCGAGCGCCCCTTTGAGAATTTACGGCCCGCTGGAAGCGCGGCTGACGGAGACCGACCGGGTCATTATTGGCGGGCTGGTCGAAGGCGTATGGCCGCCGGCGCCGCGGGTCGATCCGTGGCTGAGCCGGCCGATGCGGCACGAGCTCGGCCTCGATCTGCCGGAGCGGCGCATCGGCCTCTCCGCGCATGATTTTGCGCAATTGCTCGGCACCGACGACGTCATCCTCAGTCATGCCGCGAAGGTTGGCGGCGCGCCTTCTGTGGCATCGCGCTTCCTGCACCGGCTGGAAGCGGTCGCCGGGGAAGAGCGCTGGAAGGCTGCAAAGGCCGCGGGCGAAAAATATGTTCGCTTCGCCAATGAACTGGATAGCCCCGCCAAAGTCGAGCCGATCCCGCAGCCGGCGCCAAAACCGCCGCGTGCGACACGGCCGCTGAAATTGTCGGTGACCGCGATCGAAGACTGGCTGCGCGATCCCTATACGATTTACGCGAAATATATTTTGAAGCTGGCGCCGCTCGATCCGGTCGACATGCCGCTATCGGCCGCCGACCGCGGTTCGGCGATCCACGACGCGCTCGGCGAATTTACCCAGACTTTCTCCGCGACACTTCCCGACAATGTCGCGCTCGCCCTGCGCGGCATCGGCGAGAAATATTTCGAGCCGTTGATGGAGCGGCCCGAGGCGCGGGCGCTGTGGTGGCCGCGCTTCCAGCGCATCGCCGCATGGTTTGCGGGTTGGGAAATCGCGCGCCGCGAAAATGTCGGCGCCATTGACGCAGAGATCAGGGGCGAAATCCCGATCTTGCTCGACCATGAGCGCAGGTTTGTCCTGTCGGCAGTTGCCGACCGGATCGAACACCGCCATGACGGAACGTTTGCGATCCTCGACTACAAGACCGGACAACCGCCGACCGGCAAACAGGTCCGCATGGGGTTGTCGCCGCAGCTCACGCTGGAGGCGGCGATCCTGCGCGAAGGCGGTTTTGAGGGCATTGCGGCCGGCGCTTCGGTGAGCGAGCTGGTCTATGTCAGGCTTTCCGGCAACAATCCGCCGGGCGAGCAAAAGGTGCTGGAGCTGAAGATCAAGCCAGGCGATCAGCCGCAATCTCCCGATGCCGCCGCTGACTACGCGCGACAAGAGCTTGAGAAACTGATCCGCAAATTCGAGGACGAAAGCCAGGCCTATACCTCGCTCAATCTGTCGATGTGGTCGAGCCGCTACGGCACTTACGACGATCTCGCCCGCATCAAGGAATGGTCCGCAGCCGGCGGCTTGGGGATCGAAGAATGGTAGCCGCGCCGCGCCCCATTCCCGACGCGGTCCGCGCCACCCAGGCCCGCGCATCGGACCCGGCCGCTTCGGCGTTCGTCTCGGCGAACGCCGGTTCCGGCAAGACCCATGTGCTGGTGCAGCGGGTGATCCGGCTGTTGCTCGACGGCGTGCCGCCGGAAAAGATCCTCTGCATCACCTTCACCAAGGCCGCGGCCGCCAATATGGCGGAGCGGGTGTTTTCAACGCTCGGCCATTGGGTCACGCTCGATGACGATAGGCTCGATGCCGCGATCGTCGAGGCCGGAATTGCGCGCCCCGGCGCGGACTTGAGGATGACCGCCAGAAAGTTGTTCGCGTGCGCGCTGGAAACCCCGGGCGGCCTGAAGGTGCAGACCATCCACGCGCTTTGCACCCGGCTGCTGCAGCAATTTCCGTTCGAGGCCAATGTGCCTGCGCGTTTTACGGTACTCGACGAGCGCGACCAGAACGAGATGATGGAGCGCGCCAATCTCGCGGTGCTGCTGGACGCCTCCCGCGATCCCGACAGCGCAACGGGGCGCGCGCTCCAGATCGCGATGGCCAGCGCCGCCGACGTCACCTTCAAGGATGTGGTGCGCGAGGCGTGTCTGAGCCGCGATCACTTCATGGCCTGGACCGACAGCGCCGGCGGCACTGAAGCCGCGGCCGCGCAGATCGGCGCGGCGCTCGGTGTCGATCCTCGTGAGCGCATCGAAGACGTCGAGCGCGCGATTGTCGACGGCCCGAACTTGCCGCGATCGCAGTGGGACGAGATTGCCTCTGTTCTCGATACCAGCAGTAACGCGGATCGAAAACAGGCAGACCGATTACGCGAGGCCCTGACGCTTACCGGTATTGAGCAGGTAGATAACTATCTCAACGTGTTCCTGACGGAAGCCGAGCGCACGCCGCGCGCAACCGTGGTAACGAACGGCTTCATTGGTGACAATCCCGCTGCTGGCCGGTTGTTCGAAATGGAAAAACTCCGCATCACGCCGCTGATCGAGCGGCGCCGCGCGGTGACGATCCGCGACCGGACCCAGGCGCTATTGCACATCGCCACCGCGGCGGCGGCGAATTACCGGCGCGAAAAGCAGGAGCGCGGCCGGCTCGACTATGACGACCTGATCGACAAGACGCTTGCGATGCTGGACCGCGTCTCCTCCGGTTGGGTGCATTACAAGCTCGACCGCGGCGTCGATCACGTGCTGATCGACGAGGCGCAGGACACCAGCCCCCGGCAGTGGGATATCGTCGACCATATCATTTCCGAATTCACTTCCGGCAAAGGCGCGCGCGACGGCGTCGTTCGCACGATCTTCGCGGTCGGCGACGAGAAGCAGTCGATCTTTTCGTTCCAGGGCGCCGCCCCGCGTGAATTCGACAGCCGCCGCCGAGGGCTGGAACGCAAGTTTATCGATGCCGGCCTGAAATTCGATCCGGTGTCGTTCACCTACTCGTTCCGTTCGGGAGCGGCGATCCTGCAATCCGTCGATTATGTGTTTCGCGACGAGGATATCTACCGCAGCATTCATGCGGAAAACGCTTATCCGGTGCACGAGACCCTGGCCGACGCCGGGCCGAGCCTGATCGAATTCTGGGAATTGCAGCAACCGGACCCCAAGCAGGACATCGAAGGCTGGCGCGCGCCGTTCGACGGGTTGTCGCTGACGAGCCCGGAGGTCAAGCTCGCCAAGCGGATTCAGGCCGAGATCAGGCGGCTGGTCGAAAGCGGCACCATGACCGGCCACATCGGCGACCGCCGCCCGCTGCGCTACGGCGACATGCTGGTGCTGGTGCGGCGGCGCGGCAACGCGTTCGACGCGGTCATCCAGGCGCTGAAGCACGCCAACATTCCGGTCGCCGGCGCCGACCGGCTGAAACTGACCGAGCACATCGCGATCATCGACCTGATGAATCTTGCCGATGCGCTATTGCTGCCGCAGGACGATCTGGCGCTGGCGGTCGCGCTGAAAAGCCCGCTGTTCGGTCTTTGCGACGACGACCTGTTCAAGCTGGCGTGGCAGCGCAAGGGTTCGTTGCGCGAGGCGTTAAACCATCACGCCGCGGCCGACAATAAACTAAAGGACGCGCTGAGCCGTCTGGAAAAATGCGAGCGCCGCTTCGTCACCGAGACGCCATTTGCGTTCTATGCCTGGCTGCTCGGCGGCGATGGCGGCCGCAAGCGAATTTTGGGGCGGCTCGGGCATGAGGCCAACGACGCGCTCGACGAATTTCTCGAGCTTGCCCTTGGCTATGAGCGCAAGGCGCCAGCCTCGCTACAGGGTTTTGTGGCATGGCTGCGCACCGCCGATCTTGAGGTCAAGCGGGACATGGAGATTTCCCGCGACGAAGTCCGCGTCATGACGGTGCACGGCGCCAAGGGACTGGAAGCGCCGGTGGTTTTCCTGGTCGACACCACCTCGTCGCCTTCCGATACCCAGCGTTTGAAACTCGTTCACCTGCCGCGCGGCAATGCGGCGCCTGACGCGCCCGGTGTCGTGGTCTGGGCCGGCAAGAAGGCCGACGACCCGGCCGCGGTGGCGGCGGCGCGCGCAACGATGCTGGCGGAGACCGAGCATGAATA
>VAZH01000445.1 GCA_005884465.1 Alphaproteobacteria bacterium
TATAGCGGTCATGAGCACCCGACCACGCTTTCGGTGTCGGCCCGCGCCCGGCAAGCCACCCTCGTGAGGAGTATCAGATCTGCCGCACCACGCCGGGTTGGCCCGGCGCGCATTCCAGCGCCTGGCGATCCCATTTCGCGGCGTTGGCAGCGGCCTCATAGGTGCTTTGCAGGAATTCGAGCAGCGCCTGATCCGGCTGCGCGGCCGTGCGCACGGCGCCGTAAGGCAGGATGAACTCGCCGAGTGCTTCGCTGAAGAATGCCGCGTCGGGCCGCACCGCCGTGGTGCGGAAGCCTGCCGGTTCGGGATAGGCATAGGAATAGAACGCGGGATAATCGATCGCGCCGCTGCCCGGCCAGAAGCCGGCGCTGCTCACCTCGTGGGAATAGGCTTCGGCGGCGACTTCATCCGGCAGGTGGGGCACGCCGCCGGGATGACGCGGCGCGCGCCGGCCGGAAAAGCGCGTCACCGCGAGATCGAAACTGCCCCAGAAGAAATGTACCGGGCTCGCCTTGCCGAGGAAGGCGGTGCGAAATTGCTTGAAGACCCGGTCGACGTTGAGAAGGATTTGCAAAAAGCGCCGCACCGCATCCGGGTCATAAGAGGCGTGCTGATGGTCTTGCGAGAAGCGGATCGGCTCCGGCAATTCATTGGGCATCTCGTTGATTGCGACGTGAATGCCGAGTTGCGCGAGTTCGGCCATGATCGCCGCATAGAAGCTCGCGACCGAGTGGCCGGCGAGCGCAAACTGCTGCTGCGCGCCGTCGCTGGTGGAAATCCGCAAGGCGTGATCGAGAAAGTCGAGTTCGATCTGGAAGGTGCGTGTGCCATCAGGAATAGGCGAGGTCGTCAGCCCGCGAGCAGTGACGTACAACACGACGTGCCAGGAATGGTTCAGCCAGGGTTCTCGCGCGAGCCTGATCTTGCCGACGATCTGGGTCCATAGATGCAGCGTTTCGTTGGTCTCACGCCACGCCGTGGTCGGCAATTCCGGCCAGGGGACCTGCGAGGTGCGGCTCATGCTTGAACTCTGCGTCGCGCGTTGTGAATACGTATTCACGTATCACAAATCGTCACACGAACATCACGAATTAGTGGATTCCGGGCATCGACGTTTGCCGCGCGAGGCGCGAAAGAGACTGCGGCACCACCAGCGCCGCGCAATCGCCTGCACCGGATTGCGTGCCAATTGATAGATAAAGAGAATTTCGATCACGGCAGAGTCCGTCGTTCCCCGCCCCGAAGATGGGGCGGCACTCATGGAAGAGAATGCCGCCCGCGTCGCATCAGCCATGCAGTTTTTTCGCGGTCTCCGCGATCGCGCGTCCTTGATAGCGCGCGCCGGCCAGCTCGTTGTCGCTCGGCTGGCGGCTGCCATCGCCGCCGGTGATCGTGGTCGCGCCGTAGGGCGAGCCGCCGGTGATTTCGTCGAGCCTCATCTGGCCGGCAAAGCCGTAATTCAGCCCGACCACGGCCAAGCCGAAATGCAGGAGGTTGGCGATGATCGAGAACAGTGTGGTCTCCTGCCCGCCGTGCTGGGTCGCGGTCGAGGTAAAGGCGCCCCCGACCTTGCCATGCAGGGCGCCTTTCATCCAGAGGCCGCCGGCCTGGTCGAGGAAGTTCGCCATCTGCGATGACATCCGGCCGAATCGCGTGCCGGTGCCGACGATGATGGCATCATAATTGGCAAGCTCTTCGATCTTCGCCACCGGCGCCGGCTGATCGAGCTTGTAGTGCGATGCCTTCGCGACCTCCAGCGGCACCAGTTCGGGCACCCGCTTGATGTCGACCGACGCGCCGGCTTCGCGCGCGCCTTCGGCGACGGCGTTCGCCATCTTCTCGATATGACCGTAGGCCGAATAGTAGAGAACGAGAACTTTTGCCATGGTTAGTCTCCGTTGGTTTGGGTTTGAGATTTGAAATTCGTCATTGCCAGGCTTGACCCGGCAATCCATCACCTTCGCAAGACGCTCCGAAGAAGATGGATGCCCGAGTCAAGCCCGGGCATGACGAGCGAGAGAAAGGCGCTACGCCGCGTCCACCAGCACCAGTTCGGAATCTTCCAGTGCGGTGATCTTGAGCTGTGCCTCGTCGCGGATCGCGACGCCGTCCCGCGCATTGACGCGTACGCCGTTGATCTCGACCACACCCGCCGCCGGCACCAGATAGAGGTTGCGCGTTTTGTCCGGCGCGTATTCCGCGCTGTCGCCCGCCTTCAGCGTGGTAGCGAGCACGCGAGCGTCGGCGCGGATCGGCAGCGCGTCCCTATCGCCTTCGAATCCGCTGGCGATGGTGACGAAGTTGCCGGAGCGATCCGACTTCGGAAACGGCTTGGCGCCCCAGGTCGGCTGGCCGCCATCCGTGGTCGGCTCGATCCAGATCTGGAAGATCTTTGTCAGCGTCGGCTCCAGATTGTATTCGGAGTGACGCACGCCCGAGCCGGCGCTCATCACCTGAACGTCGCCCGCTTCGGTACGGCCCTTGTTGCCGAGACTGTCCTGATGGGTGATCGCGCCTTCGCGGACATAGGTGATGATTTCCATGTTGGCGTGGGGATGGGCGGGAAAGCCGGTGTTCGGGGCGATCTCGTCGTCGTTCCACACCCGCAACGAGCCATGGCCCAAATTGCCCGGATCGTAGTGGCTGCCGAACGAAAAGTGGTGCCTGGCTTTCAGCCAGCCGTGATCGGCGCTGCCGAGTTTTGCAAAAGGTCTGAGTTCAATCATGGGATATTCCTTTGATTTGAATTTAGCTGGTCGGTGCTGCGCGCGATTGCACCGCGGCAGCCCCAACTTGTTCGAATCAGCCGCCGAAGCCGCCATCGACATTCAGCACCGTGCCGGTCACGAACGACGCGCCGGGACTGGCGAGGAAGACGACGCCGGCGGCGATTTCTTCCGCGGTGCCGTAGCGTTGCAGCAAATGCTGGGTGCGCTGCGCTTCGGCGAACGCGCCGCCGTCCTTTGGATTCATGTCGGTGTCGATGGAGCCGGGCTGCAGCACATTGACCGTGATGCCGCGCGGTCCAAGATCGCGCGCCGCGCCTTTGCTGTAGCCGACGATCGCGGCCTTGGTAGCCGCATAGTCCGCGAGCCCGGGGAACGATGCGCGGGTGGCGATGCCCGAGCCGATGGTGACAATGCGGCCGCCTTCGCCCATCAGTTTTGACGCGGCGCGGATCGCGGCGACCACGCCGTGCACATTGATCGCGTCCTGGCGGTCGAACGCCGCGGTGTCGCTGTTGGGATCGTCGACCGCGCCATTGACGGCGATGGCAGCGTTGTTGACGAGGATGTCGAGGCG
>VAZH01000431.1 GCA_005884465.1 Alphaproteobacteria bacterium
CGCGAATGCCGCGGTTGGCAAGATAGATCGAGGTTGGGGTTTTCGAGGTCCGCGACACGCCCACCAGAACCACGTCGGCCTCTTCCAAACCTTCGACGTGCTGGCCGTCATCGTGCATCATCGTATAATTCAGCGCGTCGATACGCTTGAAATATTCCGCATTCAGGGTGTGCTGCGCGCCAACGCGTCCGGTGGTCGGCGCTCCGAGATAGGCCTGAAACAGTTGCATTACCGGGCCGATGATCGAAAGACTGGGTATGTTGATCTGTTGGCATTTGGCTTCCAGCCGGCCGACCAGATCCTTCTCAAGCAAGGTAAAAAGCACGATGCCGGGTGCCTCCTCGATTTCCTCCAGCACGCGATCGAGCTGTTTCTGGCTGCGCACCAGCGGATAGACGTGCTCGACCGCCGTCACGTTGGCATATTGCGCAGCCACCGCGCGCGCCACCGTGATCAAGGTTTCACCGGTCGAATCGGAGACCAGGTGAAGATGAAAATAGTTGCCGGTCGTGGGCACCGTGACCCCTGTGTATCCTGTGAATCGTTGTGGAGCTTACCTGAGAGAATCCCGCGCGGGTCGACCGATCAGGGATAACCCGGCTTTTTCTTCACAGGCCGCTACCGAAGGATAACTCCATTCAGCTGATCCAATGATAATGCGCTTATGTGGACTTGTCCCTTCATAAGCTGGCGATGGCGCCGCGCAAGTGCTTGAACCGAGCCATGTTATTCCGATTGCCGGACGAACAGCCGAGATTGTTGACGGATGTGAACAAGGCGTGAGAATTGCGGAACAGTTTTGCGCGGGCCTAATCCCCCGCTACTTAGACTCAAACCTAAGATTCTAAAATTATTGTTTTAGAAAAGGCCTGCTTGCGGATATGTCTCAATTCCCCTTGAGACCAGCGTTGTCGGCAACGCTGATATCCTCCGCAAACCAGCCAGGCATCTCGAATGTACGAATGGATCAAGGCGCTGCATGTGATTTCCGTCATCGCGTGGATGGCGGGCATGCTCTATCTGCCGCGGCTGTTCGTTTATCATTGCGAGGCAGAGACCGGGTCGACGCAGTCCGGGACGTTCAAGGTGATGGAACGACGGTTACTGAAAGCGATCATCAACCCGGCGATGATCGTGACCTGGCTGAGCGGACTTTACCTCGCCTGGGTTGGCCATTGGTTTTCGGCGCCGTGGTTACATGGAAAGCTTCTGCTGGTGGTCGTGCTGTCGGGCGTGCACGGTTTCTTTTCCCGCTGGGTGAAGGATTTCGCGGCCGACCGGAATACCAGAAGCCAGAGATTCTACCGTTTTATCAACGAGGTACCGACTATTCTAATGATCGGGATTGTGATCCTGGTGGTGGTGAAGCCGTTTGAGGGAGGCTAAGCGCCAATAGTTCGAGCGCCGGGCCTGCTTGCGGAAAGTCAGCCGATTTTCTATATTGGTGCAATCCCACCCCACGCAGGCGGATGTGGTTGCGTTCCGGCTTCTCCGTTGAGCCGGCCGCCGCATCAGGTTTGAAGCCTCTCCGGCGCTTTCCTTGCTCAGACCTGCGGACCTTCCTTTTTCTTGCGTCCGCATTTTCTTAAAGCCACCTCGCATCCTTCCCAAATTACTCCACAGGACCACCGCAATGCGGGAAATGAAACTTCAAGACCTCAAAGCCCAGACGCCAGCCGAGCTCGTCTCGTTGGCGGAAGAAAAAGGGGTCGAAAATGCCAGCACCATGCGCAAGCAGGAGCTGATGTTCGCAATTCTCAAACAACTCGCGATCCAGGAAACCGACATTATCGGCGAAGGCGTCGTTGAGGTTCTCTCCGACGGATTCGGATTCTTGCGCTCGCCGGACGCCAATTATCTGCCGGGACCCGATGATATCTATGTTTCGCCCTCGCAGATCCGCCGCTTCGGGCTTCGCACCGGCGATACCATCGAAGGCCACATCCGCAGCCCCAAGGAAGGCGAACGCTATTTTGCGCTGCTGAAAGTCAATACGCTGAATTTCGAAGATCCGGAAAAGTCAAAGCACAAGGTCAATTTCGACAATTTGACGCCGCTGTTTCCCGACCAGCGATTCCGGCTCGAGCTGGAAGACCCCACCAGAAAGGACCTTTCTGCAAGGGTTATCGACATCGTCGCCCCGATCGGCAAGGGCCAGCGCGCTTTGATCGTGGCCCCGCCGCGCACCGGCAAGACCGTGCTGATGCAGAACATCGCGCACTCGATCACGGCCAATCACCCCGAGTGCTATCTGATCGTGCTTCTGATCGACGAGCGTCCCGAAGAAGTCACGGACATGCAGCGCTCGGTGAAGGGCGAAGTCGTCTCATCGACCTTCGACGAGCCGGCGGTGCCCCACGTCCAGGTCGCCGAGATGGTGATCGAGAAGGCCAAGCCACTGGTCGAGCACGGCCGCGACGTCGTGATCTTGTTGGACTCGATTACGCCTCTCGGGCGCGCCTACAACACCGTGGTGCCGTCATCCGGCAAGGTGCTGACCGGCGGTGTCGACGCCACCGCGCTGCAGCGGCCAAAGCGTTTCTTCGGCGCCGCGCGCAACATC
>VAZH01000432.1 GCA_005884465.1 Alphaproteobacteria bacterium
GGCGCGGGTGGGGGCCGGGGCGGCGGGCGCGGAGCACAGGCGATCGAGCCGGAAAAACTGCAGGAAGCGCTGAAGACCTCCTACGCAAACCTGCAAAAAGCCATCGAAGGACTCTCGGACGCCGACTTGAAGGCGCCGGTGAAACTGTTCGGCAGGGATATGACCAAGGAAGATGCGGTCCGCTTCCTTTTCGGGGACCAGCACGAGCACCTCGGCCAGTCGATCGCCTATGCGCGCTCCAACGGTGTCGTACCGCCATGGTCGAAGTAAGAAGAGACGCTGACATCCTGGGGAAGCGGGCAGGGGATCAATCGAGCACCGCGGTTCGGTTCCCCCTCTTTGCTGTCTTTTAGGAATTTGTATTCGATATTAGCCGCTCGAGGGGGTTTTGATGACCACGCTATTACAGGATATGCGGTACGGACTGCGAGTGCTTTGGAAGAGTCCGGGTTTTACGATCGTAGCGGTGCTTTCCCTGGCTTTGGGCGTGGGCGCGAACACGGCGATTTTTAGCATCGTGAACGCGGTGTTGTTGCGTTCGCTTCCTTTTTCCCATCCGGAGCGTCTGGTGAAGGTCATCGCCAGCAATCGCGGCGTAGGCGCGCGGGACATCGGGTTCTCCGTTCCTGAACTGGACGATCTCAGAACAAGAGCGGGCGTCTTTGACCAGGTGACTGCTATCCAAGGTGGCCCTACAAACTTGACCGGCGGAGAGCGTCCGCAACATCTCGAACTGCTGGAGGTGAGTGCTAACTATTTTTCCATGCTCGGCACTTCCGCGCACATCGGACGGGTGTTTGGTCCGGGCGACGACGTGCCGGGTTTCGCAGAAGCGATCGTAATCAGCGACAGCCTGTGGGCTCGCGGGTTTGGCAGAGATCCGGGAGTTCTGGGGCGAAAGATGGAACTCGACAATGATCCCTACACGATTGTCGGTGTTCTTCCCCCTGGATTCCGCCATCCAGGCCGCGCGGTTGCGACGGATATTGAAGTATGGACAGCAGTGGGATTCAGGGCCGATCCCTTCCCGAAACCGGATCGCGGCCTACGGGTGTTTCCCGGAGCGATCGGGCTTCTGAAGCCTGGAATTGGCCCGGAGCTGGCGCAATCCAGGTTGGATGCTCTCGCGGCGCAGCTGCGGGCAGAATATTCCACCAACTATCCTGCGGGATCCGACTGGTCGATTGAGGTGGAGCCGTTGCAGGAGTCGCTGGTTGGTAATGTCCGGCCGATGTTGTTGGTGCTGATGGGCGCGGTCGTCCTGATCATCCTTCTGGCGTCGGTCAACGTTGCCAATCTTCTCCTGGCCCGGGCTTCCGGAAGACAGCGGGAGATGGCGGTGCGGCTGGCCATGGGAGCAAGCCGCGCGCGGATGATTCGTCAAATGCTCACCGAGTCGATGATTCTCTCGCTGGTCTCCGGCCTGGTTGGTGTTCTGACTGCAATGGCGGCGTTGTATTTTGTGCAGTTTCTACGCGTCCAGGTTCCCCGGCTGGCCGAGGTGCGCGTGGATTGGACGGTGCTGTCATTTGCCTTGCTGGTCTCTCTGCTCGCTGGGCTCGGGTTTGGATTGGTTCCAGCCCTGCAGTCCTCGAAAGCCGAAATTGCTGTCGCCATGCGGGAGGGAGCCCGAGGCTCGGGGACCAGTGCAAAGACCAACAGGTTACGCGCTCTGCTGATCGCCTCGGAAACAGCCCTGGCGGTGATGCTCATGGTGGGAGCGGGTCTGCTCTTGCGCACGTTCTGGGGACTGCTGCAGGAAAACCCCGGTTTCAATCCATCCAGAATTGTCGCTGCCAATTTCTACCTGCCGGTGCCCAACAACCCCGACTTGGATCGCTACTCCTCCAATCCAGAGATTTTGAACTCTTTCGTAAGGGAGGTTGTGCGCCGCGTGAATGCCATCCCGGGAGTTGATCTCGCTTCCATGACCACTGATTTACCAGTCACCCACTTGTCGTGGCGACCCCGCGTCAATATTGAGGACCGTCCGGATGAATCTGGCAAGGGTCTGTTTGTTGAAGTCACCGGCGCGACTCCTGAGTACTTCAAGGTGTTACAGGCCTCGCTGGTCCGCGGACGTTACTTCACGGAAGCCGATGATACCGGCAAACAGCCGGTGGCAATCGTCGATGAAACCACAGCACGCACCTACTGGCCGGACCGCGATCCCGTTGGCCGCCGTTTGAGCATAAGGACCCCTAGGGGCGCAGCCAACCCGCCGTGGTGCATCGTGGTTGGCGTGATCAAGGACATCAATAGTGATGGCCTCGACCAATCCGCAGCTCCTCACATCTACAGACCGATCTACCAGTTTCCAGGATCCAGGGCCTTGACCAAAAGCGTGACGGTCCGGACTTCTTTGTCCGCCACCAACCTGGAGCCGCAGATACGTCGTGAGATTCAGGCAGTCGATCCCGATCTGCCGGTTTTCAATGTCCGTACGATGAATGAGGTCATCGACGGTTCTTTGGCTTCGCGCCGCTTCTCCGCGGAGTTGGTGGGAGTATTTGCCGTGGTGGCGCTTCTGTTGGCATCAGT
>VAZH01000446.1 GCA_005884465.1 Alphaproteobacteria bacterium
GACCACGGCGACGCGCGCCTGCAGCGGTGCAAGCATCGCCGGCTCCTTGCCCATCGGGCCGTCCTTGCTGCCGAACGGCCAAATGATGACCGCGTCAGCGCCCGACGTCGCCAGCGCCTTGCCGCCCGCGCTCCAGGACATCGATTTGACGCGGGCGGGATAGCCAGTCATCCGCATATGGCGGTTATCTGCCAGCCGCCAGCCATGCAGCGCCGGCTCGTGCATCGCGGTGACCAGGAACTTGTTGTCCGGACTGAAGACGACGCCGAGATGCGAACCCGCCCACTCCAGAAATTCGGGCTTCGCCGCCATGTTGGGAAACCACAGCGTCACGCCGTTATAATGCGCGACCGCAAGACGCAGACCTTTCGGCGCGAATGCAAGCCCACCGACGGTCGAGGGCGCGTCGAGCGATTTTTGCTCAGCCTTGCCACTGCGGATAAAGGCCGTCTTGCCGGCCGACCATGCGACCGCCCCATCGGGATGCAAGGCGACATTGTCGATCCAGCGCCGTTTTGGGTCGGTCGCAAGCAGCGTGACCTCGCCTTTGACATCGAGCGCGATCAGCTTGCCGTCATCGCCGCCCATGACGATGCGCTCGCCATCCGATGCCGCGCACAGGATGCCGCCGCCATGGACAGCGACCGGCGAGATTTCGCCCTCGCCGCTCACCAGGAAGACGCTTTCCTCAGCCCCGACGAAGGCCGCGTTGTCGCCGAGAAAATGCACCGATGTGACCGGCATGCCGATCCTGAGCGGGCGCACCTGATCGGTAACCGAAACGATGGAGGCCGAATGATCGCCAGGGTCGAACTCGCTCATCACGCGGTGATACAGCGCTCAAAACCATCGCGGATGGTCTGCTCCGGCAGTTCGCGGCCGATGAAGATGAGACGGCTCTCGCGCGGTTCGCCGTCCTTCCAGGCGCGCTGGTGATCGCCCTCCAGCATCATGTGCACGCCCTGAAAGACGTAGCGGTCGTCATCGTCGCTGAAGGCGAGAATGCCCTTCGAGCGCAGGATCTTCTGGCCTTCGCTGGCGACGAGGTTTTGCAGCCACGGCATGAATTTTGTGGGATCGAGCGGCTTGTTCGATCGCAGCGACAGCGATTGCATCTCCTCGTCATGGTAATGCTTCATCCCGCCATGGCCGTGACCATGGCCGTGATCGTGACCATCATGGTGGTGATCGTGACCGTGATGATCGTGGTCATCGCCGGCGTCGAGAAATTCCGGCTCGAGTTCGAGGATGCGATCGAGATCGAAGGCGCCGCGCTCCAGCACGTCGGACAGCGCGACCTGGCAGCGCTCGGTGCGGTGCAGTTTTGCGTAAGGATTGATTCCGCGTATCCGCGCCTCGACCTCGGCAAGTTCAGCCTTGGTGACGAGATCGGTCTTGTTGAGCACGATGACGTCGGCGAACGCGATCTGGTTCTTGGCTTCGGGGGCGTCCTTCAGACGGTCGCTCAGCCATTTCGCATCGGCGACCGTCACGACGGCATCGAGCCGCGCGTTCTTCTGCACGTCCTCATCGACGAAGAAGGTCTGCGCCACGGGGGCCGGATCGGCAAGGCCGGTGGTCTCGACGATGATGGCGTCGAACTTGCCCTTGCGCTTCATCAACCCGCCGAGGATGCGCACGAGATCGCCGCGCACGGTGCAGCAGATGCAGCCGTTGTTCATTTCGAAGATTTCTTCGTCGGCACCGATGATCAGGTCGTTGTCGATACCGATCTCGCCAAATTCGTTGACGATGACGGCGTATTTCTTGCCGTGATTTTCCGACAGGATGCGGTTGAGGAGGGTGGTCTTGCCGGCGCCGAGATAGCCGGTCAGCACGGTCACGGGAATCTTTCGGGACGTCAATTCTGGCATAATAACTCCGGAGCAGTATTTCGCGGCACGCGGCAGCAGGGAGGCCCCCGCCCTAATCGATAAGCGCGCTCGTCAGGGCCTTTATATTGTGCCTGACCATATCAATGTAAGTGGGGGCATCGCCCTTTTCACCCGTGAGGCTGTCGGAATACAGCGTTCCGCCGATCCTGGCGCCGGTCTCGGTCGAGATCCGGCGCATCAGCCGCGGATCGCTGATATTTTCAAGGAAAACGGCAGGTATTTTCGAGGCTTTGATCTGGGTGATGATCGCGGCAATGTCACGCGCGCTCGCTTCGGATTCGGTCGAGACGCCCTGCGGCGCGATGAATTCGATGCCATAGGCAGCCGCGAAATAGCCAAAGGCATCATGGGTAGAGATCACCTTGCGCCGCGACGATGGAATTTGCGCTACCGCCGCCCGCACATCGCGGTCGAGCGCATCGAGTTTTGCCAGATAGTGGTCCGCATTGTCGCGGTAGATTCCGCCGCCCGCGGGATCGGCGGCAACCAGCGCGTCGCGGATATTGGCCACATAGATCCTGGCGTTGGCGACCGATTGCCAGGCATGCGGATCGGCGTCAGCGCCGAGCTTGCGCGGGGTGATGCCTTGGGAGGCGGTAATCATGGTGGCCTTGCTGCCTGCGGATTGTACGAGTCGCGACAGCCAGCCCTCCAGCCCGAGACCGTTGATGATCACGAGCTTCGCATCCGCAATCTTTTTGGCATCCGCGGGCGCCGGCGTATAGACATGCACGTCGCCATCGGGACCGACCAGCGTCGTCACGCTGACACCCTCGCCCCCGACATTTCGCGCGAAATCGCCGAGGATCGAAAAAGTGGCGACGACGTTCAAGCGGTCCTGCGCGCGCGCGGGAGCGGCAGCGAACATGGCAATCAAACAGACGAGCCACAGAACGGCCGCCGAAGGCGGCCTATGCCTCTCCCACAGGGGGAGAGGGGACATCGAGTGCGACGATTTGGAATCCATGAATTACGCTACGCTTCGAGGTGGCGGCCGGGAAACATCTGCCGGAACAGGCCGCTGACGCTGCCGAACAGGACGGAGCCGACGTACAGCACCGCCGCCACCAGAATGATCGCAGGGCCGGACGGCACCTTGGTTTGAAATGACAGCACCAGTCCGGCATAGCCCGAGAAAATCGCGCTTGCGACCGCGATGCAGATCATGCCGGTGATATCGCGCGACCAGAACCGCGCGATGCCGGCGGGCAGGATCATCAGCCCTACCGCCAGCAAGGTGCCGAGCGCATGAAAGCCATTGACGAGGTTGATGACGACCAGCGCCAGGAACGCCAGATGCGCGGGCGCGCCGGCCCGGCTCACCGTGCGCAGAAATACCGGATCGACGCTCTCGATGACCAGCGGGCGAAAGATTACCGCGAGCACGACCAGCGTGATGGTGGCGTTGAACGCGATGACCAGCAGGGTCTGGTCGTCCATCGCCAGGATGTTGCCGAACAGCACATGCAAGAGATCGATATTGGTGCCCTTGATCGAAACAATCGTGACGAACGTGGCCAGAGAGGCATCTTCCTTCAGCTCGGTAGTGCGCGCCACCACGCCCGCGAGAATCGCGACGGTAAAGCCTGCGATCAATCCGCCTGTCGTCATCGCAAACAGATTGAGGCCCGACAGCAGGTAGCCGATCGCGGCACCGGGCAAGATGGCGTGCGCCATGGCGTCGCCGACCAGGCTCATTCGCCGCAGCATCAGGAACACGCCGATCGGCGCGCCCCCCAGCGCCAGCGCGATCGCTGCCGCGAGTGCGCGGCGCATGAATTCGAATTCGGTAAAGGGTGCGATCAGCGCATCATAAATGATCACGATCAGGCGGCCCGCGACGGCATGTCGTCCACCGCGCAGGCAGCGGCGCTGTCGTCGAAGGCCTCGCACATCCGCCGCGCCTCCAGAAGATTGTCCGTGGTCAACACCTCGGCGGTTGCGCCCCAGGCCACCTGCCCCCGTGCCAGCAGCAGGGTTTCGGGGAAATTGGCGCGCACGATATCCATGTCGTGCAGCGCCGCCAGCACCGTGCGTTTTTCAGTGTGCCAGCGCCGCACCAGCGCCAGCAGATCGGCCGAGGTCCTGGCGTCGATGGCGTTGAAGGGTTCGTCCAGCACGATCAGGCGCGCGTCCTGCAACAGCACGCGCGCAAACAGCATGCGCTGCATCTGTCCGCCGGACAGCGTGCCGATGGGGCGGTTCTCAAATCCGTTGAGGCCGACCGCCGCGAGCGCCTGCGCAATCTTCTCGCGCGCTGGCTTGCCCATGCCGCCGAAAAATCCGCTGGCACGCCACAGCCCGGTGCCGACCAGATCGAACACCGAGATCGGGAAGCTGCGGTCGATATCCACCGTCTGCGGCAGGTAGGCGATATCCCTGAGATCGAGATTGCCCGTTACGATCGAGCCCGCCAGCGGCGCGAGAATGCCGACGATGCCGCGAAACAGCGTGGATTTGCCGGCGCCGTTCGGCCCGACGATGGCGAGCAAGGCACCGGAGGCGACCTCGCCGGTGAGGTGGTGCACCGCCGGGTGCCTGTCGTAACCCAGCGTGACGTCCTGGAATTGCAATTGCGCCGCCATGCTCACCTCATCGCAAGCCACACGGCGGCCCACAGGCCGGCGCTGACCGCGAGGGCGGCAGCGAGCCGGGAGACAACGGGCATGCGCAGGATCGACCACGGCGCCGCTTGCGCCGGATGCGGCGTAGCCGGCCCGTGACTGTGGGCATGGACGTGCCCATGGTCATGTCCGTGACTATGGGGATTGGAAGGGGTCATTAGATAATGTTATATTATAACATAACGGGCGTCCACCGGCTGGACGCCCCTGGGGCCCGGTTTCATGGCCTCCCGATCGCCATCGCGATCGCTGCGGCAAGGAACGGGAACGGCAGCGACACGGCCGCCCGGAACCAGACAAATCGCGCCGGCATGAAGGGAATTTCCCACAGCAGGAGCCGCTGGAAGGCGAACAGCGCCCACGCGACCACATAGGCGATCACCTGCGGCGCACCGCCGCCCGCCTTCAACGCCACCGCGCCGATCGAAAAGCCGACCACCGGCCCTCCCGGGGTTGCGGCGCCCGCAATCACGGCGGTGAGGACGCCGAACCAGCCCGAGTTCGGGCCAAGCCAGCCGGTGATGATTTCCTGGGGGATGACGGCTGCGATATACCCCGACCCGACCACGCCGAGCGCGATGCGCGGCACGATATTGATGAAGTCCATGGCGCCTTCGCGCACCGAATTCGTCAGCACCAGCCGGCCGCGCTGCAGGGCGATAAATCCGACGGCTGCAACCGAGCTCCACAGGATGATGTCGATGATAAGCGCGGCGCTCATGGCGGCGCGCCTTTCGGATAGATCCGGACGTAAACGAAACGCCCCAGCGCGCCCGCCAAAACCGGCAGCGGCAATGAGATCACGATGCGCCACAGCGTGAAGTCGGTGCCCATGATCGGCACTTCCCAGGCGACCGCGCGGCCGTATCCGATCAGGGTCCAGCTTACCACCATGGCGATGGTGGCGCCGAAATCGGCGCCGACCGCGAGCAGCGCGCTCGCCACCGGATAGGCGGTAAACGGCCCGCCCGGCAGGATCGCCCCGAACGCCGTTCCGATCAGCAATCCCTTCAACCCGGACTGCGGCCCGAGCGATCGCGACACTTTCTCGTGCGGCAATATCTCCGCGATGAATGCGCCGAGCAGGCAGCCCGCCAGCACGCGGGGCAGGATGCCGCCGAACAGCGCGAGGTCGCCGATTAGAATTTCCGTGACGCCCACGATGCCGTCGCGCCGATAGACCAGCACCACGCTGATCGCGACCAGCACGGCGATCACGATCATCGACCAGCCAATCGGCTTGCGACGACGTGGGGCACGCGGCTCGCCTTCTGCGGCGTCGTCGGCAGGCGCCGGATCTTTCTGGGGGAGTTCTGACAAGTGAATGGTCTGGCGCGGTATGAGGCTAGATTGGCTTAGTCTCGCCGGCACAGCGATGCAAACATAAGCGTGACAAGACCCATGCGTGTTTCACGGATGCCCATGCGGTCCACGTGAAATGGCGCACCAGCGCGAGGGCGGCGAACAGGCCGGCAATCGAAAACACCGTTGACGAGATGCGTCGAGCCAAGACCGCCGCCGTTGCCGCAAGCTCGGGGTCCCCGCAAGGATTAGCAAGTGGTATCGGCAAACGAAAAGGCGGCAGCCAGGATGCTGCCGCCCCAAGAATCCGTCGCCTGGCAAATTTCTCTTTGCTCCGGTCAGGCTTTCGAGAACAGCTGGTCGACATACTCCCAGTTCACCAGGTGATCGATCCACGCCTTCAGATAATCCGGCCGGCGATTGCGATAATCGATGTAATAGGAGTGCTCCCAGACGTCGACGCCGAGGAGCGGAGTGGCGCCATGGACCAGCGGGTTCTCGCCATTGGGCGTCTTGGAAATCTCGAGCTTGCCATTCTTCACCGACAACCACGCCCAGCCCGAACCGAACTGGGC
>VAZH01000447.1 GCA_005884465.1 Alphaproteobacteria bacterium
CCGAACTCGACGAGTTGACCGGCTCGTTCAATCGCCGCTGCATCATTCGGATGCTGGATGACGAGATCGCCCGGGCCCATCGCAGCCAGACACCCTGTTCGGTCGCGCTGATCGATCTCGACTGGTTCAAGCGCATCAACGACGGCTACGGCCACCCCACCGGCGATGAAGTGCTCAGGACCTTCGCCATCACCGTGTTCGCGAACATCCGCAACTTCGACAGGTTCGGCCGTTACGGGGGCGAGGAATTCCTGCTGGTGCTTCCCGATACGCCCGGTGATGGCGCCGCGAACATCCTCGACAGGCTCCGCGTCATCGTCGCCGACCTCGACTGGAGCGCGTTCTCGCCGGACATGCGGGTGACCATTTCCGCAGGCGTCGCGACGCTGGGACCGGATGAGACCGAGGACTCATTGCTCGCCCGCGCCGACAAGGCGCTCTACGCAGCCAAGGCACAAGGACGCAACCGCATCGCCAGGGCCTGATCCGATCACTTCTGTTTCCGGCGACGGAGAACTGTCGCCGATCTGCATATCCGGACGCTCCAGGATAGAGTTATGAGTTCGAAATCCGCCTCCACTGCCGAAGGTCTGCTCGACGAGCTGCAGACCACACTTGCGCACGGAACGGTCGCGCGCCGGGTCGAAACCCTGCGCCGCGTGACCGATCTTTTCCTCAGCGGCGCGGTAGATTATTCGCACGAACAGATCGAGCTGTTCGACGACGTCTTCCAGTGCTTGATGAAGCACATCGAGACCTCCGCCAAGGCGTTGCTTTCCAATCGTCTGGCTCCGATCGATACCGCGCCGCCGCTCACCATCCGCGCGCTGGCGTTCGACGATGTCATCGAGGTCGCAGCCCCCGTGCTATCGCGGTCGGAGCGGCTCGACGACGAGGCGCTGATCGAGGCCGCGCGCAATAAGAGCCAGGCGCATTTGATGGCGATTTCGACACGAAGAGTGCTGAGCGACGCGGTGACCGACGTGCTGGTGCTGCGCGGCAATGACGAGGTGATCCATAGCACCGTCAACAATCCCGGCGCGGAATTTTCCGAGAGCGGCTTCACCCGGCTGGTCGATCGCGCCAAAGGGGACGACAACCTTGCGACCTGCATCGGACTGCGTCCGACGATTCCGCGCCATCTGTACCTGAGACTGATCGCGAAAGCCTCCATGACGGTACGGGCGCGGCTCGAAACCGCCAACCCGCAGCAGGCAAGGGAGGTGCCGAGCGCAGTGCAGGAGGCAACCCGACGAGCGCGCTCTTCGCCCTCGGCCATCACAAGGGAAACGGCCATCGCTTACGCGCTGGTCAAGTCGTTGTACGAGGACGGCCGGCTCGACGAGCATGAGTTGGCCGCATTTGCCGAGGCCGGCAAGTTCGACGAAGCCAATGCGGCGATGGCAGCGCTCGCCAACGTTCCGGTGTCGATTGCAGAGAATATGATGGTGGAAAGCCGCTCCGAGGGCATCATGATCCTGGCGAAGGTCTCGGGGATGTCGTGGTCGACCGTCAAGGCGATCATCAACATGCGCGACCATCTCTCAGGCACAGAGCCGACTGATATTCAGTTCTGCAAGGATACCTACGAACGGCTGCGGCCATCGACCGCACAGCAGGTGCTGCGTTTTCACCGCATGCAGCAGACCGCGCCATCGGCTGCCTGAACGGCTGCTAGCCCAACCCCAGTGTCGTTCCGACGAACGCCGGACCTGGTATTCGCAGCACTAAAACCGCAGCACCCTCGATCCCGCCAGCGCGCCGATGGCGGTAACGAGCGCAGTGGCGATCGTGTACCAGGTCGCCACGAACAGCGGTGAATCGTCGGTGCAGTGCGATGCGTAGAGCGTCGCCGCCAGGCCCGCCGACAATAGTCCGGCGATCGCGCCGGCCACCGCCGGCCGTGTTGGCGCGCCGTGACGCAAGCCGATCAGCGCCGCCACCAAAAGCGGCAGTGACATCAGCGGAATAGCCGTCATACAGAGCCGCGAGTTGTTGCCGACCAGCCGCGTCATCATCGGCAGCCGCTGCGGCATCATCATTTCGCTTGCAATTCCGGCGAGGAGAAGTCCGACCGGAATCAAGAGCAGCCATTTCCAACCCTGCAGCGATACCTCCGGCCGCGACAAATGCAGGCTGATGGCGATGGCCGGAATCGCCAGCGCCAGCGTCACCACAAACTTCAGGTCGAAAAACGGATTGTGCATCGCGGTCATGAGGTCCGGCCGAACGCCCAACCCGGCGAAGAACATTGCGACCGAAGCCGGCGCCGCAGCCAGCAACGCCAGCGCCAGCACCAACCCGACCGGCCGCGCGCGGTGCGCGTTGTCGGCGGCCAGCGTTCGAATGAGCTGATCGGTTTCCATTCTCATTTCTCCCGCAGTTTGGCGGTGAGGCTGGCAAGCCCGCGATGCAGCGCCACGCGCACCGCGCCCTCGCTCATCGCGAATTTCGTAGCCGTATCCTTGATCGACGCGCTATCAACTGCGATCGACTGCAAGACCTCGCGCTGACGCGTCGGCAAGGATTTGAGCTGGGCAGCGACCTCGCTCGCAGGAACCGTCTCTGCGGCCGGCTCGCTCGGGAGCGTCTCGGCGAAATCGTCGATGTTGACGAACACCCGCCGGCCGCGGCGGCGCAGTGAGTCGATCAGTTTGTTGCGGGCTATCGCAAACAGCCATGGCGCGAACGGCGCGTTGGCGTCCCAAGTATGCCGCTTCAGATGCACCGCCAACAAAATGTCCTGCACGATGTCCTCGGATTGATCGACCGGTTGCCCTGCCCGCGCCAGACCGCGGCGCGCCGCGGCCCGAAGCGCCGGCGTGACGGCCTTGAGCAGACGATGATACGCCGCACCGTCGCCTGAAATGGCCGCCCGCATCAGGCCGGTCCATTCGTCTTCACGTTCGCGCACACGCGCTCCTACCCTGCAATTCGGTCGATCTTTCAA
>VAZH01000448.1 GCA_005884465.1 Alphaproteobacteria bacterium
TGCGGCCTATCCAATCGGTTGGAGGTTCGAATGATGCCTAATTCTAGAAATCTTGTCCTGAGCAAGTCGCAGGCAGCCCGCCTGATCGCGCTCCGCGATAGCGAAAACGTCAAGACCGACATCGTGATCCAGGCGGCTCTTGATCTCGTCAAGACTAAAGTAAAAACGCGTGACGGTTGAACTTTCACGGCCGCAGTGGCGACAAATATCATCCGCAACGTTTCGAGGGTTAGCCGTCGTGAGACAACGCCGCCTGCAAATCATGCCGACCCTTGTTGCGGCATACCGCGACTGGGGACGCTTACTGACCGCCATGCGCGCGATCATTCTGAGCGCCTTTCTCATTTTGCTCGCGATCTCCGTCGCCGAAGAGTTTGTTCCAAAGGGCCTGTCGGAGCAACAGCTTTCCGGCGAAGCGTTGGGTCTCGTCAAGGACGCGGTCTGGGCGTTCTTGCTCGCGCCGGTCGTCATTGCTGTCCATCGGTTCGTGATCCTCGACGAGATCACGCCCGCCTATACGCTTCCTGTCGGCGAGCCGGGTTTTCGTGTCTTCTTCGGCTGGCTGTTCGCGCTGAAAGTCTTCGTCGGGCTGCCTATCGACCTGCTCGGCATACTGCAGACGCTCAACTGGTCGCCGCGCGCGAGCACGCTCGTTTTTGCAGTCGCACTCATCGCAGCTGTCGCTGTGTCGCTGCGGCTGACGATTCTGCTCCCTGCACTTGCCGTCGAGGCGCCCGGCGCGACGCCTTCGCATGCGCTGGCCGACACCAAAGGCCAGGCGCTGCGAATCCTCTCGCTTTTTCTCCTGGCGCTGCTGCCGTGGGTTGCCGTCGATATCGGCGGTGTCCTCTTGCTCGGGCCAAGTACGCAGATCACCGGCACGCCGCTCGCGATGATCTTTTTGGTGATGGGCGGCGTCCTGCAAATGATCATGCTCTCGATTACGGCGGTGATCACCTCCTACGCCTTTATGTCTCTCGCCGCGCAGGTCAGGCGCGCGGCAGAGCCGCAGGCACCCGCGTAGCAAGCGAGGTCAATCCGGTGACTACTTTACTGCCGCCTTGCGCAGCGCGCGTTCATACGGTCCTGCCAGCTCGAACCAATCTTCCGGCTGGACCAATTTTCACGGTTCGCGCCCATCAAGGCGGAGGTCTGCCACGCGCACCGAATTGGTCCGCTGTACCTCAATAACCGGAAATTCGCTGCCGCCTCATGAGCTTCCGGGTTGGGCTCGGCGTCCTTAAGCGTGTATCCGCTCCAATCGGATTTGCGACGATCAAAAGCTCGGCTCACTCGGGCACGACGGCTTTCGCGTTGTCACCTGAAAAAAGTGCCGGCACGTCGAACTTGCCGGTCTGCAGGTCATATCTGCAGCGCCAGCCGTTCACCACGCCGGTCTGCATGGGTTTGCGACCCTTGACGTCGGCATCCCCCGACAGGGCGATCAGAAGATAGCGGTTCGCCGGCCAATCGACGCCGAGCCCGCGATAGTTCTCTTCAAGCCCCTCCAACAGATACGCCGAATCGTGATACTCCGGCGCCTTCACGATCTTTCGCCAGTCGGGCCGAGTCTTCATATAGGCCCACGCCAGGTCGCCGAGCGGCTTCTTGCTCGCGCGCAAATAGCCCTGCGGCTTCAGGCGGTACAGATGGAGCGTCGACGTGCCCGAGCCGATCTTTTGCACGCGAACGATCCATTTCAGGTCGTTGGTGAAGAGAAATCCCGCGGGATAGTCGGCCGGCTCCGGATCAAGCAGCGTGAATGCGCCCTGCCGGCGCACCCAGAACTGCCATTTCCAGTCGTCCGTATCCTTGTTCAGGTATTGCTCGATCGTTATGGCGCCGTCCGGCGATTTCTGGGTGAATTTTTCGTCGATCTTGTAACCAGCGGGCGGAGCCGCCGGTTGCGCGGCGGCCGCCCCACTGCAGACGCCGATACTGCAGGCAATGAGCAGGCCGATCCAAGATGTCCTACCCTTCATTTTCTGACTCCTTTGATCCGGTCACGCGATTAGTCGCGCATCTCCCGATCAAGTTCATTGTGGGCTCACTGGCGGCTTCCGAACTCGGGGTTCACCAGCGATGTCCTATCGCCAAGGAGCACGAGGTAAGCTGTCCGACATCCGCTTTGCGTCAAACTCGGAAGTTCGGAGGTGCAACCGAGAGGTCTGCTTTGCCCGCGTAAACAGACAATCATCAGATCAGCCGCTCAGGTCCGGTTCGTGAAGAGTCGACATTGAAGCCCGCGCGTTCGAGGAAGAGCCTTGCTTTGAGATGCATCAGGTCAACACTGGTGATCTGCAATAGAGTAAGGGAGGCTGCCATGTGGGCAGCCTCTCTCCATACCTTGATGCTACCCCCACCGCCGCCTGCCCCCGTCATGGGGACTCATCCCAACGTGGAGATGAAACGACAAGGCTCACGCCCATTCCGAACTCACGTGTGGGCTTCCGATCGGTCTTGAACAACCGTTGTGCGGCCTCGACGTTCGTGGCGCAGCGCTCGAGCCAGCGAGCCACGAGAAAATCAACCCGCGCGGCAAATCGCAGTTGAGCCGCTGCCAGCACAAGCCTCGCGTCCAAGCTCTGATCGGATGGTCTCTTGACGTCGTTGCGGGCGTTCATCTTGCCCTCCTGCCGGTTCGGCGGAGGGAGCGGCCCTGCGCCGAGAGTTACACTCTTGCTTTGCGGATCAGCCCCGCTTCGAGCTGAAAATTCGGACCCCGTGTCATCACGGACATGCACGACCAATCGGCCAGCCGAATAAGCGGCCGGACGCGGGCGGCAGTCTCTGCGATCTGTGTGCGTGCGTTGCGCATTACGGTCCTCAAGAGTGCGGGCAATTTCACCCGCGACGAATGTCATGATCTAAGCGCAGAGAAAATTCAGCGCGTCAAATGTTTTATGTTCACGAGGTGCGGAATTTGTTGCGTGCTAGCAATTTTCGAACGGCGGCGCGGCCGGCTGGGTTCGAAAATTTCAGGCTGTGGTCAATTGGCGGAAGTGGCGGTTTACTTCGCTCATGTCCGGTCTACCCCCGGAAGCAGACACCAAGCGGAAGGGTCGGCATGTCCGCTGGGTGCCAATAACGGAAGTCCCGTCGCTTAATTCGATTATTTCGTCGGCCGTGGCCAGCCGCGAAGGTGGAACGGAGAGGCCGAGAGCTTTTGCGGTCTTCAGATTGATGACCAACTTGAAACGCGTGGGCTGGTCGATGGGCCAGGTCTCCGGGCTTTGCGCCTTTCAGGATCCTGTCGACATAGCCGACCGCGCGGCGGAAATAATCGAGAACCGTTGGCCGTGGTGGTCAGCCCGCTAAGAGCGTGATACTTTGTGTATTCTGAATGGACGCTCTAGTGAGGCTCGGCTCTTCATGAGAGCAGATGGCGGAGCAGCTGGCGACCTGTTTATTTCCCTTGTCCACGGGACTTGGCCGCGCAATGTTTGGCGCGATGTATTCCTCACTCCCTTCTATGGAAGATGGCCAAGTGGCTCTTTCCCGAAATCGCTTTGGTTCGCGGACGGCAGCGAATTCAGGAACAGGCTTACCGCCGCGCTTTCCAAGCACGGGCTTTCCGCCCAGATAACCCCGTTTCTATGGTCGGGCGCAAACTCTGTACGGGAGCGAGACAAAGCTGCGCGCGAATTGGTTGAACACATACGCGCCAAGCAGGCCGATTACCCCAGCTCTACCCAGGTCCTGATAGCGCATAGTCACGGCGGCAATGTCGCGCTCCGTGCTCTTGATCAGCTGGGCATCACGCGGGACGAAATCTTCACCGTAACAATCGCTACACCGTTCGTCGAAATTTTGCGGACCAAACCCTCGCCTATGG
>VAZH01000449.1 GCA_005884465.1 Alphaproteobacteria bacterium
CGCGAGGGCGGCTACTCCGAGGAAGAAGCGCTGACGCGCATCATCGACATGTTCGAAGCCGAAATCGCGCGGCCGACTGACGCAGGCAGCACCACGCCACGGTCGCAACAGGGTCACTGACAATGCCGATTAACATTCTGATGCCCGCGCTGTCGCCGACGATGGAGAAGGGCAACCTTGCCAAGTGGCTCAAGAAGGAAGGCGACAAGGTCAAGTCCGGCGACGTGATCGCGGAAATCGAGACCGACAAGGCGACCATGGAGGTCGAGGCGGTCGATGAGGGCACGCTGGCAAAAATTCTGGTGCCCGAGGGTACGCAGGATGTCCCCGTGAACGACGTGATCGCGGTGCTTGCCGGCGATGGCGAGGACGTGAAGGCGGCGGGGGCAGCGGCTGCAAGCGCGCCGCCGAAGCCTGCTGCGGCTGCTGAAGCACCCGCCGCTGCGAAGCCGGCGCCGGCACCCACACCCGCGCCTTCCCCGCCTCCTGCGGCGAAGGCCGCAGCACCGGCCGCAGCTCCCGCGCCCCAGGCGACGGCGCCCGCGCCACAAACCAACGGTCACGGCCGCATCTTCTCCTCGCCCCTGGCGCGACGGCTGGCAAAGGAAGCGGGCATCGAGCTTGCGCGCATCAACGGCAGCGGTCCGCATGGCCGCGTCATCGCGCGCGATGTCGAACAGGCGAAATCCGGCAAGGGCCTGAAGGCCCCGGCGGCACCTGCCGGCGCGCCGGCGATCGCGCCTGGCATGTCGGACAAGCAGATCCGCGCGCTTTACGAGGACGGCAGCTACGAGGTGATTCCGCACGACGGCATGCGCCGCACCATCGCACAGCGCCTGACCGCCTCGGTGCAGACCATCCCGCATTTCTATCTGACGATGGATTGCAATATCGATCTGCTGGTTAAGGCCCGCGAAGAGATCAACGCCGCCGCGCCAAAGGACAAGGACGGCAAGCCCGCCTACAAGCTCTCGGTCAACGATTTCGTCATCAAGGCGTTGGCGCTCGCGCTGCAGCGGATCCCCAACGCCAATGTCAGTTGGACCGACGCCGGCATGCTGAAACACAAGCATTCCGATGTTGGTGTAGCCGTAGCGATGCCGGGCGGCCTGATCACGCCGATCATCCGGAAAGCGGAGACCAAGCCGATCTCGGCCGAGATGAAGGATTTCGCGGCGCGGGCGCGGGCGCGCAAGCTCAAGCCCGAGGAATATCAGGGCGGCACCACCGCCGTCTCCAACCTCGGCATGTACGGCATCAAGGATTTCACCGCCGTGATCAACCCGCCGCACGCCACCATCCTCGCGGTCGGCGCCAGCGAGGAGCGCGCGATCGTCAAGAACGGCAAGATCGAAGTGGCGCAGATGATGAGCGTCACGCTGTCCTGCGATCACCGCGCGGTCGATGGCGCGCTCGGCGCCGAACTGCTCGGCGCGTTCAAGAAGCTGATTGAAAATCCGGTCATGATGGTGGTGTGAGGAACCGCAGCCGGGCGAGGGTGCATCGTTGAACGTTCGAACTCATTGGCCCTGGATCACGATGCTGCTGGTGGCTATCCTGGTGCTTAATCCCCTCGGCCTCGACGTTCTCAACGCCGCCTTCTTTTCCAATGAGCAACTATCGAGAAGTATCTGGCAGCCAATTGCATTGATTGTTATCGCGATGCTGTTGGCCCTGGTGCTTTTGGAATGGTTCCTCAGAACGCTCGTCTTGAAACGCCGTGCGCGCCGCACTACGACTGCATAAATAACGGGAGCCCTCATGGCCGACACCTCCTTCGACGTCATTATCATCGGCTCCGGTCCCGGCGGCTATGTCACTGCGATCCGCGCGGCGCAGCTCGGTTTCAAGACCGCGATCGTTGAAAAATCCTATCTCGGCGGCATCTGCCTGAACTGGGGCTGCATTCCGACCAAAGCACTGCTGCGCTCGGCGGAAATTTTTCATTACATGCAGCACGCCAAGGATTACGGACTTTCGGCCGAAAAAGTCGGCTACGACGCCAAGGCCGTGGTGCAGCGCTCGCGCGCCGTCTCAAAACGCGAAGAAGAACAAGGTCGCGGTGATCTGGGGCGAGGCCGTGATCGATGCGCCCGGCAAGATCACGGTCAAGAAATCGCCGGTCGAAGCGCCGAAGGGCGCGCTGGGTGAGGGCGCCTACCAGGCCAAACACATCATCCTCGCCACCGGCGCGCGGCCCCGGGTGCTGCCGGGGCTCGAGCCCGACAACAAGCTGATCTGGACCTATTTTGAGGCGATGATCCCGGAAAAGGTGCCGAAGTCGCTATTGGTGGTGGGCTCCGGCGCCATCGGCATCGAGTTCGCGTCGTTCTTTCACACCATGGGGTCTGAGGTGACGGTGGTCGAGGTGCTGCCGCAGATCCTTCCTGTCGAGGATGCCGAGATTGCGGGGCTTGCGCGCAAACGCTTCGAAAAACAGGGCATCAAGATCCTCACCAATACCAAAGTGACAAAGCTTGAGAAGAAGAGCGACAGCGTGGTCGCCACCATCGACGACGGCAAGCAGCCGCAAACGATAGAATTCGAGCGCGTGATTTCGGCGGTCGGGGTGGTCGGCAATGTCGAGAATCTGGGCTTGGAAAAAGTTGGTGTTAAAGCCGATCGCGGAGTCATCGTGATCGACGGCTACGGCAAGACCAATGTGCCCGGGATCTATGCCATTGGCGACGTCGCGGGGCCGCCGATGCTCGCGCACAAGGCCGAGCATGAGGGCGTGGTCTGCGTCGAGGCCATCAAGGGCCTGAATCCGCACCCCACGGACAAGAATCTCATTCCCGGCTGTACCTATTGCAATCCGCAAATAGCCTCCGTCGGTCTCACCGAAGCGAGAGCAAAAGAAGGCGGCCGTGAAATCCGGGTCGGCCGCTTCCCGTTCGTCGGCAACGGCAAGGCGATCGCGCTCGGCGAGGACCAGGGGCTGGTCAAGGTGATCTTCGACAAGAAAACCGGCCAGTTGCTCGGCGCGCATATGGTCGGCGCCGAAGTCACCGAACTCATTCAGGGTTATGTGATTGCGATGAACCTCGAGACCACAGAAGAAGAGCTGATGCACACAGTGTTCCCGCACCCGACGCTGTCGGAGATGATGAAGGAAGCGGTGCTGGACGCCTATGGCCGCGTGCTCAACATATAAGCAACGAGACTGAAATCCGTGAAAGAAAATGAAAATCTGACGATCGAACGCCCCACGTTCGTGACCCATCTCGAATGCGCGATGGAAGGAGACCGCTATCCCGCCGACCAGGTCCATAACCTCTCAAAAGCGGGCAAGCCGCTGTTGGTGCGCTACGACCTTGCCGGCGTGAAAAAGGCGCTGACGAAGGAAGCGTTGGCGCAACGGCCTGCCGATATGTGGCGCTACCGTGAAATGCTACCGGTACGCAAAGTTAGCGACATCGTCAGTCTCGGCGAAGTGACGACGCCGCTGATCCGCCTTCCCAAACTGGCCAGGAAGATTGGCGGCGGGGAAATCATCGTCAAGGATGAAGGCAGGTTGCCGACCGGCTCGTTCAAGGCGCGCGGCCTGGTGATGGCGGTGTCGATGGGCAAGGCGCTCGGCATCAAGCACATGGCGATGCCGACCAACGGCAACGCAGGCGCTGCGCTCGCCGCCTACGCCACCAGTTGCGGCATCAAGACCACGATCTTCTGTCCCGCCGACACGCCAGAAGTAAACGTCAGCGAGATCGAGTTGCAGGGCGCGACCGTCTACCGCGTCAATGGACTGATCGATGATTGCGGCAAGATCGTCGGAGAGGGCAAGGCGAAGGCCGGCTGGTTCGATACCTCGACGCTGAAGGAGCCGTATCGTATCGAGGGCAAGAAGACGATGGGACTGGAGCTTGTCGAACAGCTCGGCTGGGATGTCCCGGACGTGATCTTCTATCCGACCGGTGGGGGCACCGGCCTGATCGGCATGTGGAAGGCGTTCGCCGAACTCGAGACGATCGGCTTCATCGGCTCCAAACGGCCGCGGATGGTGGCGGTGCAGGCGGCAGGCTGCGCGCCGATGGTGCGTGCCTTCGAGAACGGCACCGAGCACGCACCGCGCTGGGAGGATGCCCACACCATTGCAGCGGGCATCCGGGTGCCGCAGGCGATCGGGGATTTTCTTATCCTGCGCGCGGTGCGCGAGAGCAAAGGTTTTGCCATTGCGGTGAGCGATGAGAAAATTTCTGCTGCGCTCAACGAAGTCGCGCGCGAAGAGGGCTTGCTGCTGTGTCCTGAAGGCGCGGCGACTTACGCCGCTTACAAACAAAGTCTTGCCGACGGCCGCGTGACGAAAAGTGCTCGGGTGATGCTGTTCAATTGCGCCACAGGCCTTAAATACCCGCTGCCGCCGGTCACTCGCACACTCGACCGTCATAAGCCGATCGACTACGCAAAGCTCTGATTTCTCATTCGAATGCTGCGGCGGCGCTGGAGGGTTTGATGCGAAGAACTGTTTTGGCCGCGTTGATTGCGCTAATGTCATTCGGCGGCAATGCGCTTGCGGACAATTTCCCGTCGCATCCCATCACCATCGTGGTGCCGTTTTCCGCCGGCGGTCCGTCCGATGCGATGACACGGATTCTGGCCGAGCGAATGAAGACAACGCTCGGCGAAGCCGTCCTGGTCGAGAACGTAACTGGCGCCGGCGGCTCGGTCGGGGTCGGGCGCGCGGTGCGCTCGCCGCCTGACGGCTACACCATAAGCTTTGGGCATCTCGGCACTCACGTCGCCAATGGTGCGATTTACAAGCTCGGCTACGACCTCGTCACCGATCTCGAACCGGTCGTGCTGTTGCCGAGCAATCCGATGATCATCGTCAGCAAGAAAGCGGTTCCGGCAAAATCATTGCAGGAGTTGCTGGCATGGCTCAAAGCCCGACCAACGCCTGCGACGGCCGGAACCGCGGGCGCCGGCTCGGGCAGTCACATCGCCGGGCTTTATTTCGAGAACGTCAGCGGCATCAAGCTGCAATACGTGCCGTATCGCGGCACGGCGCCGGCCATGAACGACCTCGTCGCCGGACAGATCGATCTTATCGTCGATCAGACCTCCAATTCCATCGGCCAGGTTCGAGCCGGTAACATCCGCGCCTATGCCGTCACCAGCGACAAGCGCCTGGAGTCCGTGCCGGACGTTCCGACCACCGACGAGGCGGGCCTGTCCGGATTTCACATGACGCTGTGGTCCGGCCTGTGGGCGCCGAAAGGCACGCCCAAAACAATCGTGGCAAAACTCAACACCGCGGCAGTGGATGCGTTGAACGATCCGGCCGTGCGCAAGCAGCTGGAAAACCTGGGATTACAGATGCCGTCGAAGGATCAGCTCGCGCCAGAGGCGCTCGGCGCCTGGCAGAAGGCCGAAATGGAAAAATGGTGGCCGATGATCAAGGCCGCCAACGTCAAGGTTGAGTAGGCCGAACGCAACGCTCTTACCCGAGCGCGCTGAATTGTGCGGAGCAACAAGGATGGTTGCCGCAGCGCCACGATTGTGGCTTGCTCGCAACACTGAGGGAACATTTAACCGTCATTCCGGCTAACTCTTGCGCGCGCCGCTTTTTTGCCACACCCCTCCATGAAATCATTCCTTCGTAGGCTGACGGCCACGGCGCTCGCGAAGGCGAAGGGAAATCCTTGCATTTTCCGGGTCTAACAAGAGTAGGCTGGGGAAACAGGTTCGCGATGGACGCCAAGACCAGCATCAAGAAGAGACTGCCGAGCCGTCATGTGACGGAGGGCCCGGAGCGGGCGCCGCACCGCTCCTATCTCTATGCGATGGGGCTGACCACCGAACAGATCCACCAGCCGTTCGTGGGTGTGGCCTCGTGCTGGAACGAGGCGGCCCCCTGTAACATCGCGCTGATGCGTCAGGCCCAGGCGGTCAAGAAGGGCGTCGCCTCTGCCGGCGGCACCCCGCGCGAATTCTGCACCATCACCGTGACCGACGGCATCGCCATGGGCCATGACGGCATGCGCTCGTCGCTGCCGTCGCGTGAATGCATCGCCGATTCCGTCGAATTGACCATGCGGGGCCATGCTTACGATGCGCTGGTCGGTCTCGCCGGCTGCGACAAGTCCCTGCCGGGCATGATGATGGCGATGGTCCGCCTCAACGTGCCGTCGATCTTCATCTATGGCGGCTCGATCCTTCCCGGCAATTTCCGCGGCCAGCAGGTCACGGTGCAGGACATGTTCGAGGCGGTCGGCAAGCATTCGGTCGGCGAGATGTCGGATGCCGACCTCGATGAAATCGAGCGGGTGGCTTGCCCGTCAGCTGGCGCGTGCGGCGCACAATTCACCGCCAACACCATGGCGACGGTATCCGAGGCGATTGGGCTTGCGCTGCCGTATTCGGCCGGCGCGCCAGCGCCTTACGAAATCCGCGACGCGTTTTGCATGACCGCGGGCGAAAAGGTCATGGAGCTGATTTCAGCGAATATCCGTCCGCGCGACATCGTTACGCGGCGCGCGCTGGAAAATGCGGCCGCCGTGGTAGCCGCTTCGGGCGGCTCGACAAATGCTGCGCTGCACCTACCGGCGATAGCCCACGAATGCGGCATCGAGTTCGACCTGTTCGACGTCGCGGAAATCTTCAAAAAGACACCATATGTCGCGGATTTGAAGCCGGGCGGTCGTTATGTCGCCAAAGACATGTTCGAAGCTGGTGGCATACCGCTTCTGATGAAAACGCTGCTCGATAACGGCCACTTGCACGGCGACTGTTTGACAGTCACAGGCCGGACGATCGCTGAAAACCTCAAGAGCGTGAAATGGAATCCGCGCCAGGATGTGGTGCGGCCAGCCGACAAGCCGATCACCGTTACTGGCGGTGTGGTCGGCCTGAAGGGAAATCTTGCGCCTGAGGGCGCGATCGTGAAGGTCGCGGGCATGTCGAATTTGAAATTTACCGGCCCTGCGCGCTGCTTCGATCGCGAAGAGGATGCCTTCGAGGCGGTGCAGAAGAAGACCTACAAAGAGGGCGAGGTCATCGTGATCCGCTATGAGGGGCCACGCGGTGGTCCCGGCATGCGCGAAATGCTCTCGACCACAGCGGCGCTGACCGGACAGGGCATGGGCGGCAAGATCGCGCTGATCACCGACGGACGGTTCTCCGGTGCGACCCGCGGGTTCTGCATCGGCCATGTCGGGCCGGAAGCGGCCGTGGGCGGGCCGATCGCATTGCTGCAGGACGGCGATATCATCGAAATCGACGCCGTCGTCGGGACACTTAACGTAAAATTGACCGACGCGGAGCTGGTCGAACGCAAAACCAAATGGAGGCCGCGCGCGACCAACCATACATCAGGTGCTCTCTGGAAATATGCCCAACAGGTCGGGCCGGCGGTGAATGGCGCCGTGACCCATCCGGGCGGGGCCCACGAGAAACAGTGTTATGCGGATATCTAGGCGTATCATTCTTGCGTTGATTTTGGGGGCCACGCCGATGGCCACCCAGGGATTCGGCTTCGACGGCGCGCCAGTTAGTCCGGATACCGCGATACCGGTGGTTTCAGCCCAGCCCGGCGCGGCCGCCGCTTTGAAGAAAGTGATCCCGCCGTCCACGCCCGACACTTCTCTGACCTCCCTGCAATACGCCGCCGAAGGCGGTCACCCCGTCGCGCAGTGGAAATTGGG
>VAZH01000450.1 GCA_005884465.1 Alphaproteobacteria bacterium
TGCGCCGAGCGCAATTGCTGACGTCGGCAAAAATCCGACGCCTGCGCCTCGCTCGATAGCGTAGAGAACCGCGACACTGGAATTGGTCGATATGCCGACAATCCCTTCCAGCGATTCCAATCCCAAAATTCGTGCATAGCCGTTCTCATCGAGCTGCATGCCATGTTGCTTGACGATCCGGTGATTCCTGAGATCCGCAATGGACTTTGGAAGCCCATAGGCATCGCGATAGGCTTCCGAGGCGAAGGTATAAATGTGAAGCCTGCCGAGCTTCGTCACAATCAGGTCAGGATTTGTCGGTCGCTCAAATTGAATCGAAATATCCGCCTCCAGGCGCGATACGTCGGCCTGCTCCATTGCGCAACGAAGATCGACCACGATCTTTCGATAGGTTTTCTGGAAATCGATCAGCCGGGGAAGCACCCAGAAATTGCCGGGTCCCTCCGTCACGGCGACGCGCACCGTGCCGTTTGTATCCGTCGACATCGACGCGCGGCGAAAGATATTGAAGCTGAGACGCTCCATCTGTTCAACGTCGAACAGCAAAGCGCGCCCTTCATCGCTCAGCGACAAGCCCGACTGATCGCGCAAAAACAGCTTGAACCCCAACTCTTCTTCAAGCCTGTCGATCTTGCGCATCAACGTCGTGCCGGTCAGTCCCAGGACTTCCGCGGCATTCCTGAAGCTCTGATGACGCGTGCACAGAAGAAACGCTCGCAAATCCTCCCAAGACGCATTGAAAGTATCTTCGGCTTTCTTGTGCTGCGTTGATGCAGCACCCCGATGCAAATGTTGATGCATACCCGTGGTCCCCGTCAGGTATGATAATCGTTACACGTAAGGGGACCTTAAATGCAGAAAATGTTTCGAGAAAGTGGCCATTTCGCCGCTCGACATGAGCTGGACAGGCTTTCGCCGACCTCCGCAATCACCGTCAGTCTGGCGACGCGCCGGCAACTGGTCGATTTGGTTGCGATTGCCCGGCGGGAAATTCCCGGGGTCAACGCCTCGGAAGCTGGTCTCGCTCAGTTTTTGCGCGACGATCCGGAGTCGATCTTCGCGTTTGAACGTGCAGGGAAGCTGCTAGGCGGGATAGCGTTCCTGTATCTCAATTGCCGAGGGCATGATGCGCTTTTGCTCGACGATATCGATCTGAAAAATCCGGGGCGCGAGTTTCTGGCGCGGCCCGACGAGGAAGTATCGGCTATCTATGTCTGGGCGCTGGCCGGCTACGGGCGCGCCGTTGTCGGATTGGGAAACGTCGCGGAGTATCTGCGAAAGCCGCGATTTTTCGGCGCCGATTACTTCGCGCAGCCCTCGACGCCGGCAGGCCGCGATTTGCTGATCGCGATAGGCTTTACGTCGATCCCGAGTTACCAGCCCGATCTCTGGAGCTATGAGCGGCCTTGGAAGCGTGTCGTGCCGAATATGCCGGCATCGAATTTCACAGCAAGGAGTTTTGCAGATGCATGGCACTAGACTCCCATCGTCGACTAATACGAACCCGCGCTCGATTTCGATCCGGATTGCGCGCGATCCCAACGATCTGATGCTGGTCACCGCGATTCGCGCGGCCGTCTATCTCGCCGAGCAGGATTGCCCGATCGAGGAAGAATTCGACGGCAACGATCTGGTCGCGGCGCACTTCATCGGATTCGTCGGAACCGAACCTGCGGGTTGCCTTCGGGTGCGATTTTTCGGCGAATTCGCCAAAGTCGAACGTCTCGCCGTCCGGCATCAGTTCCGGCGCTCGCGCGTGTCGTTCAAGTTGGTGCAGGCGAGCGTCGACTACATCAAGCGCAAGGGGTTCAAGAAGATCTACGGTCAGGCGCAAGACCGGCTGGTCGACTTCTGGGCGCATTTCGGCGCCAAGCCTCTCGGTCACAACCGCAAGATCACTTTCTCCGATTTCTCCTACACCGAGATGGTCCTCGACGTCGAGCCCGGCCCCGATGCCATCACGCTCGACAGCGATCCCTACGTAATCATTCGACCGGAGGGCGATTGGGACAGGCCCGGCGTTCTCGATATCTCATCAGGTCGCGCGACGTCATCTCCGCTTCGCACCGCGGCCTTGGCTGAAACATGATTTCAAATCGAACATGATGGCTTCCATGCATGACGATCCGCCGATCCTGATCTGCGCCGATCTTCAGATCGAGTATGTCACCGAAGGTCGCAGCCACGTCATCACGGACGCCGAGGCGATTACGTTGCGCTGTCTCGAATTGATGGCGCTTTGGCGCGAAAATCTCTGGCCGGTGATGCATTTGAAACGGATCGCCCAGGCAGCGTGGTTCAATCCGGCGTCGAAGCTGACGGATTGGATCGCGGAGCTGAAGCCGAGGCCCGGAGAGCTTGCCTTCGAGCATCCGCTGCCATCGGCCTACAGTTCGGCGCGATTCGCCGAATACATGTCCAATATGAAAAACATTCGCTGCGTGCTGTTGGGATTTTCCCTCGACGAAACCATTCTGTCGACCGTCGTTGACGGGTTTCATCGCAGCCACCGCTATCAGGTCGTCAGCGATGCCGTTGCCTGCAGGCGTCCCGGCGTAGGTGATCCTTTTTCCTACAAGCGGGCAGTGGTGAGGGTTATCGGCAACTACGCCGGCATTCAGGGAAGTGCCGATCTCATCGGAGCGAGCGGCAGGATCGCGGTATGATCCGCGTTCGCAGGTTAGTTTCGATCGACCCTGACAACCCGGCCCTGTTCGATCGCCAGCGCCAGCTGGCCACGTTTCAGCGCCAGTGCCGCTTCGCCGAACAGCTCGCGGCGCCAGCCATGCAACGCGGCTACGTCGGCATGGTCGTCCGCCGCAATCTGTTCCAGATCGTCGACCGTCGCGATCACCTTGCTGGCGACGCCATGGCGCTCCGACGTCATCCGCAGCAAAACTTTCAAAAGCTCGACGATCGCCGCGCCGTTTGAATTGCCGCGCGGCCTTTCGATTTTCGGCAGGCTGGCGGGATCGCGCGCGATGCCACGCTGTACGGCGGCCACGATATCAGCACCCCATTTCGATCGATCAAAACCCTTCGGCAGCGAACGCAAATTGGCCAGCCGTTCGAGGCTGGTCGGCGCATGGGTTGAGATGTCGCCGACGGCATCGTCCTTGAGCACGCGGCTGCGCGGAACGTCGCGGCTTTGCGCCTCCTGCTCGCGCCATGCCGCGACCTCCATCAGCACCGCAAGCTCCTTGGGCTTGCGCACCCGCGTCTTCAGCCGCTCCCATGCGCGCTCGGGGTGAAAGTCATAGGTCTTTGGCGAGGTTAGCACCTCCATTTCCTCGCTCACCCAATCGCTGCGGCCGCGCTTTTTGAGATCGGCATCCAGCGCCGT
>VAZH01000451.1 GCA_005884465.1 Alphaproteobacteria bacterium
ATCGAAGTCATCTTCGCCGACCACCAGAACAAGCCCGACATCGGCGCCAACATCGCGCGGCAGTGGATCGAGACCGAGGGCGTCCACCTCATCCTCGACATTCCCAATTCGGCCGTGGGGCTCGCCGTGCGCGAGGTGACGCGCACGCACGACGCCGTTGACATCAACACCGGCGCCGCCACGTCGGATCTCTCCGGAAAAGCCTGTTCGCCGCACGGCGTGCACTGGAGCTTCGACACCTACGGCCTTGCGGCGACGATCGGCCAGGCGTTGGTGAAGCAGGGTGGGGATAGCTGGTTTTTCATCACCGCCGACTACGCATTCGGGCATGCCCTCGAGCGCGACACCTCAGCGTTCGTCGCGGCCGCCGGTGGCAAGGTGGTGGGGGCCGTGCGCCATCCGCTCAATACCGCCGACTTCTCGTCCTTTCTGCTGCAGGCGCAAGCCTCGAAGGCGAAGATCGTCGCTCTCTCGAACGCTGGCGGCGACACGATCAACGCGATCAAACAGGCCGGGGAATTCGGCTTGGGCCGCAGCAGCGACCAGCGCGTGGCTGCGCTCCTGCTGCAGTTTCCCGACACCCACGCCCTTGGCCTCGAAGCGGCGCAGGGCCTGACCGCGAGCGAGACTTTCTTCTGGGACCTCGACGACGCGACCCGCGCCTGGACCAAACGCTTCCTCGCCCGCAACGGCGGGAAGCCGCCAAGCATGATCCATGCCGGGACCTACGGGGCGACGTTGCATTACCTCAAGGCGGTGGCGGCAGCTGGCACGACCGACGCGACCAAGGTCGTCGCCAAGATGAAGGACCTGCCAATCGACGACTTCTACACCAAGGGCACGGTGCGCGAGGACGGGCGTGTGATGCGGCCTTATTATCTGCTGCAGGTGAAGAAGCCCTCGGACTCCAGATACCCATTCGATTATCTCAAGCTCCTTGCCACGGTGCCGGCTGAGAAAGCGGCGCGGCCGCTAAGCGACAGCGCTTGCCCGATGGTGAAGCACCGCTGAGATCGGTCGCTGCGACGTGTCGGGGGCGTGCACGCCCGTCGGGCGTCGCTATCATCGGTTGTTCTCCGACTTCGACGGTCCGGTCGACGAAGCTTCGGTGTCCGTTCCGCTCGCGCACAAGCGAGCGCTGTTCTGTGGCGAGCGGTCTTCGAAAGGCGGTGCCCGGACCAGAGATGGATTGGTTCGCCTGCGCTCCGCTCGGCGCCCCTGGAATGGCCGGCTCTCGACCAGAGCGGTTCGGGAATGACTGGTTCTGGACCCGGAGCGGAAATTGAGATCACTGGTTTGGCCGTATCGTTTAGCCGCGACGCCCGGCCCATATGCGGTCTTTCGGATGGGCGTGAGAGCGCATAGTCTTCTTTAGAGCTGCTCTTCGAGACGGGACGTGCCGACGTCTCCGTTCGAGGCGAGTGGGCAGCGGGAACTGCCGTCGGCGGGCATCGCACGCTCAATAAAACCGACAGTCCTTTGTGCCGGTGACTCACCGAGCTTCGCCGTGCGCACGGCCGGGGTCTTCCGGCGCTGGCACTCAAGCGACTGTGCCGTGAACAAACGGGAGGACTCCGACATGTTGCTTTGCACATGCAACTGTGATCCCCGAACATTATCGATGTCGCGGCGCGGCTTGCTTTGCGCAGGCGGAGCGGGTTTCGTGACCGCGCTGATAGGCACCCTGGCCGGCAGCTCACGAACCGCACAGGCGCAGGCGCTGGCCTCCAAGCCGCCGGAAGTGGACAGCGTCGCGGTGCGGATCGTCACGGATAACCAGATCATCAAATGGATCCCGACTGAGACGCGAGACGGGCTGACCATCGAGCGGCGGCCGGGCGGCAATTTGAGTTCGGACGCACCGCCGAGCGTGGACTTGGTCGCTGAGTGGGGACTGTCGATGCACGCGGAATCCCGGCGCGGCAACGAGGTGCGGAACATTTTGGTCGACTTCGGCTATCAACCGCAAACCCTCCTCAACAATATGTCGGTGCTGAAAATCGACCCCGCTCGCTTCGATGCATTGGTGCTGAGCCATGGCCATTACGATCACTTCGGTGGGCTGGTGGGCTTCCTCTCGGCGAACAAGGGTCGGCTCAAAAAGGGTCTGCCCTTCTTCGTCGGCGGCGAGGATTGTTTTTGCACCCGCCAGACCGCTGCCGGCCAGTATGGGGCGCTTGACCGAAAGGCAATCTTGGACGCGGACCTCTCGCTCATGATGGCGGAAGGGCCTGCTGTCGTTGCCGACCATGCCTTCACCACCGGCAAGATCGCACAGAGCGGTTTCGAAACGCCGCTGCGGCCAAGCAGCGAGAAGGTCGGGATCGTCAACGGATTTGGGTGTTTCCCCGACAAAGTTCGGGCGGCAAAGAACACCGGCAGCTTCATTCTCGATGATTTCGAGCATGAGATCGGAACGAACTTCGCCGTCAAAGACAAGGGTCTCGTCGTGCTGACCTCCTGCAGTCATCGCGGCGTAATCAATACGATCAGGCAGGCGCAAGTCGCGTCCGGCATCCAGAAAGTGCATGCGGTAGTCGGCGGCTTCCATATTGTGCCGCCGCTGACTGATGAGTACATCCAGCAAGTCATCGCTACCCTCAAGGACATCAATCCCGATTATCTGATTCCGGGGCATTGTGCCGGGGAGCGATTCTACGATCTTGTGCGGGCCGAAATGCCCGACAAAGTGATCCGCTCAGCGGTTGGAGCTCGCTTCATCTTCGGCGCATGAGGAAGCGGACCCGCGTCTTGCGCGTCCGGACTTCCGGGTTTGACCCGTTGCACAAGTGGCCACGCGGGGAGCGCTCCCCATGCCGAGCATCGGCAGTAACATGAACGTTATCAACATTTCTGCTAAAAAGTTGGAACTCGATCTGGGACGGTGACGTAGGCACGCGTGCAACATTGATGTTCTTTGCACAACGGAGAAAAAGCCCATGAAACATGTACGAAAGACTGCCCTTGCAGCTTCTGCCTTTACGTGTGCGGCGTTGTTGTCCTTCGGTTGGTCTGAGCAAGGCGGCATCTCGCTGTCAATCGAGAGCGCCCAGGCGCGGGTAGGTCGCCCGATGACGCCCGCGAGCGCTGCTGGTGTTGCGCGCCGGCACAACCGGCGGGCTGTTTACGGCGCCGGTGCAGTCGGCGCAGGCGCGGCAGCGGCCGGTACGGCTGCCGCGATCGGCACGGCTGGCGCGGTCGCGGCCACCTCACCTAACTGGGGATGGGGAGGCAACCCCTATCAAACAGGCACAGGTTACTACGCAGGTGGTCCTTACTACGGTGGGAATGTTCGGGGCGCCAGGGCGGCCTACTACGGCGGTCCATCCGCGGGCGATGTGAGTAGCAGCGACCGCGCCCAGTATATCAAGAATCTACACGACTCAGGGTACAACCCAAAGGACAACTTCAACGCGAACGGGACCATCAAGACGCAATAGCGTCAGTCTCGTTGTTCAATTAGTAGCACCCCTCACTGCGCAGTGAGGGGTGCTACTAGGGTGCCGGGCATAAAGCAGCGGACGCGTGGGATGTAATGCTGCCAGATCATCGTGCGCCCGGCGCGGTTTAGTTGCGTGACGACGGCGCCGTCAGGCCGCAACCCACTCGCCGTCTATGCGGACGCGATAATGCCCGCGATCGGATTCCCAATCTGGATCGGTATCCACCCGCAGCCGTGCAGCACTGGTCGGGTTATTGCGTGCTGAATGCGATAAAAAACGGCCCCGGCAATGCCGAGGCCGCTTTCAGTGTGGGAATTATTTTGCGGTTAGCGGATGGTGCGGCCAAGATCGGCGCGGCGATACGTCATCGGCAGCACGATCACCTTGGTGCCGACGCCGACCCGCGAATAGAGATCGCTGACGTCTTCGTTGGTGAGGCGGAGGCAGCCGGAGGAAACGCGGGTGCCGATCGTCTCCGGCGCGTTGGTGCCGTGGATACGATAGATGGTGCCGCCGAGATACATCGCGCGGGCGCCGAGCGGGTTGCCGGGGCCGCCGGCCATGTGGCGCGGCAGATAGGGCTGGCGGGCGATCATTTCCGGGGGCGGGGTCCAGGCCGGCCATTCGGCCTTGCG
>VAZH01000452.1 GCA_005884465.1 Alphaproteobacteria bacterium
TGTCGCTGGATGTCGCGACCACGGTGAGGATCGAACCGAGCACCGGGCCGGCGCAGGGCGTCCAGACCAGACCGAGCGTGGTGCCGAGCACAAAGCCGCCGATGGCGCCTTGGCGGGACGTGACGCCGGCGGAGCCGACATTCGTCAGCCCGCTGATGCGGATCGACAGCCACTCGAATGGCGCCGGCCAGATCATCAAGAGTCCAAACCCGAGCAGCAGAATCGCCGCGCCGGTCCGCAGGCTGTTGGGGTCAAAGTCGAACACGCGGGTGATCGCGCTCAGAGCCAGTGCGGCGGCGGAAAACGATATGACAAAACCGAGCGCGATCATCGCCGGGCGTATCTTGCCGGTCTGTCCGACCGATGCGCCAAGCAGGATAGGCAGCATTGGCAGCGTACAGGGCGCCGCCACGGTGACCACGCCGGCTAGCAGTGCAAGAACGAGATTGAGCATAGGATCCATCGAACCACGGGCTTCGTCGGCATGCGCGAGCTCTCGACCGTTCTTCGGTACGCCGCGGGGCAGCGTTACTTAGCCCGCATCCGGGCCGCGTCACGTGTTCGTGAGGTTTTCGCCGTCTTCCCTGCGCGACGGCTTTGCCGTTGTCGCTGCAGCGCGAGCCAACGGGTCCGCGCGAAGCGCGGCCCGATGACGGGCTCCACGAGCCTCGAAGGATGAGCCGCGGGACCGTCGTCCTTCGAGACGGCCGCGCTGCGGCCCTCCAAACACAGAGCGACCCGGAGGGGGGCATCCCGTCCGGGTCGTTGGAGGTACTTGGGAGGAAACAAAAAAATTGGGTCAGCGAGCGCTGGTCTCGCTGTCGAAGGAGATCACGCAGACCTCCGATGGACTCTTGTTGCTGCAATCGACCACCTGCTGGCGCACGAAGCTTGGCCCGGAATCGCGTTGAACGCGAGGCGTTACGTTCTGGCTGGACAGCGAGGCCAGGGTGCAGATGGCGCCGAGCGGAATGATGAAAAGGCGGAAAGACGGCTTCAGCATTTCTCCCACTCCTGTTCGGCTTCGTTGGTGATGGTCTGTATAACCGGAGAGTTTTTCCGGCTGATGTCGCCAATTGTTTCAATTGTTTCGCCGGGATTAATATTCCGGCAGAAACCTGTGCCAGCTGTTGCGTCCGCAAGACGCGCAACCAAATTGAATTGGCTGCCGTTTACCTCACGCCGCCAGACTGTCCACACCGGCTCCCCTGAGCAGATCGGCGAGCTGCTTGCGGGCATAGAACATCCGGGTCTTCACCGTGCTCTGGGGGATGCCGATGATCGCGCCGACCTCTTCCACCGACTTCTCATCGTAGTAGACGAGGTTGATGATCTCGCGATGCGCCGGCGACAGTTTCGCGACGCAGGCGCGCAGAATGGCGCTGGTGTTGCTGCGGTCGAGCGAGGCTTCGGGCGTGTCGGCCTCGTCGGCGATTTCAAGCACGTCCTGCTGGTCGATGTCCTCGTACCGGCGCTGACGCAGCGCGGTCAGCGCCTTGAAGCGCGCGATCGACAACAGCCAGGTGGAAACCTGGGAACGGCCTTCGAACTGACGGGCGGTGCGCCACACGTCGAGGAAAACCTGGCTGACGAGGTCTTCCGCGATCGTGGAATCGCGCACGATGCGAAGGATGAAGCGGTAAACCCGCACATTGTGACGGGCGTAAAGGATATGCATCGCGGGCCGGCCGCCGTCGGCAATGCTTGCAAGCAGCATTTCATCGGAGGTCGCCTGGGCGGCGATGATGCCTTGGCGGGCTGCGGCGTTGATGGCGATGACGTTCTGCATGACAGGCTCCCGGTGATTGCGCTTTGGCGCTTCGTTGGGCGAATTGATAGTCAGCGAACGTTTCGGGATGTCTGCACGCCAAGCGGAAAATGGTTTCAAACGCAAGAGAATTGTTTCGTCGCGGCGCCCGGGACGAAACATTCGGGCTGGAAACGGGAATAATTTCAATGATCATAAAATCGGAAGGGATCGCCGGGCCCTGAAGGCCAATCAAAAAAGATCGTCGTCCCGGCCAAGCCAACGGGTCCGGCCTTTGGCCGGCCCGATGACAGGCTCCACGCGCGCCGGGACCCATAACCACAGGCCGTAGCGTTGCGCGAAGCTGGAACGGAAACCTCTTTTTACAATGTGCAGCGGTGGTTATGGATCGCCGCTTGCGCGGGGACGACGCGATCGTGAGCGTTCGCCGCGACGACGCTAGGCCTTTTCACCGGCGGGCGAGAACAGATATCCGCCGCCTCTGATGGTGCGGATCACCGCGGGCTTGGTCGGGTCCGGTTCGATCTTGCGCCGGATTCGCATGATCCGCAAATCAACCGCGCGATCGAAGGCTTCGCTGTCGCGCGCGTTGGCCAATTCCAGCAGGCGCTCGCGCGAGAGCA
>VAZH01000453.1 GCA_005884465.1 Alphaproteobacteria bacterium
TAGCAGCCGTGATTGATTCGACCGGTGGCAAGTTCGCGAGATCCACCTCTGCGTTCGCCGGATTCTCGGCCGTGGCTGATGGCGCCGGATCCGGCGTCTCGGCCGGCGGCGGAGCATCAACCGCTGCCTTCGCCTCGCGCTTGCGACGAGACCAACGCGCAAGAAATTCCTCGTCGCTCATTCGTGCCCGCCTTCATCATGGTGACGCCGCGCCAGCGCTTCGGGATCGGCGCGGCGTCGCTTGCGCTTGAAAAACTCCCTTTCGACGTGGTGCTCGGCAACGAATTTTTCAATCACGTCACGAAGCACTTCAGGCATCGGCACCGCTTCGACGAGATTGCCGCCGGCTTCCGTGAAGGCTTCCCCCTCCGCGGGATCGGCGGTCACGGCCGCCACAGCGTAGGGCCGGGCGCCCTCCGAAGGGCTCATCACGATCCAGATGTTCGGGGTGCCAGTAGTGAGGTTGTCACGATAACGCGCCGCCTCGGAGCGATAGAGATCGACCATGGCGCTACCGGCATAGTAAAGCGTCGCCTCCTCCTGCTCGCGCAGAACCGTCCATGGCTTGATCTCCGGCTCATCGGGCAAGACGCCGATGCCCCGCCAGACGAAATCGATCCAGGGCGAGTCCGTCTTGCGGCGTTCGACCACGACGCCGACGGGAATACGCAGCAAGGGCACAGCGGCGGGACTCAATTTGCAGCCTCCAGGTGCTTGATCGGCAGCCCCGCGACCAGATTCTGCGGTTTCAGGCGCACCACTCTGTCCGCGCCCATCGCCAGAATGAGATAGATCGGCTTGTTGCCGACGCGTTCGTCCACCAGCCGCGCGTCCTCGATGTCCAGGCGCATTAGGGCCACGACGCGTTCGGCGGCATTGTCGTCCAGCGCGGCGCCGTTCCACAAGGCATTGCCGATCCGCGTCGCCTCGCTGTCGAGGCCGACAAACCAGCGCCAGTCGCGGTCCTCGATCGACGCGACCGTTTCCACGTGGGCGGCAATGCCGAGCAGGTGGCTAATCCATCGCTCGATCACTCTGCACAGCCCGGCGCGCGCCTTCGGATTGCCGCCGATGTTCATGACCATCGCATGCGCATCCGAGCGCGACCAGTAGGTCCAGGCGTTTTCGTCGTCCATCACATCCATCTCTGCGAACGGCTTCGGCTGCAGCAAGGCCGTCAGCGGCGAAGAATGCAAGTCGTATTGGACGTGTTGCTGCGCCTCGATGACTTCCGCATCGGCCAACAGCAGCGCCCCGTCATGAACGGCGGCGAGTTGGCTGCGATAGAACAGCTCGCCGGCCCGCAGCGTGTAAGGATCGTCGCAACCTTCAAGCGCGTTGCGCAAGATCAGATGGCAGAGCTGGGACAAAAAGATCGGCGGCAGCTCGCCGGCGCCCTTGCGGGCGAGTGCCATATACAACGCCTCAAGCGACGGCGCCGATATCAGCCGGTCTCGGAAGTTCACCATGAAGGTCCAGTTCTCGCGCGCATCGGCGTCGGCGAGCGCGGCAATGTCCGCTCTTGAAACCGGGCGCAGAGGATCCGCCAGCAGGCTTGCATGCAAATTGCGCTCGGCCTCGCAGGCCTCGGCCGGCGGCATCAATTCAGGCCGCGCCAGATAGGCCATGATCAGTTCGGGCGTCGCCACCAGCCCGCCATGGCCGGCGCGGTGCGTAAGGTGATGACCCGAGGCGACCCAGAATTCTCTCATGTGCGATCCGTCCTCCGGTCGTTCCTGATCATTCCAAGCAGATCGACTTCCTCGGCAGGCTCGATGTCGCCCTCGACCTCATGGAAGGTAAAGGCGCGGGCATGCGCGTGCAACCGATCGGCGCCCGCTGCGGCTTCGCGCGGCCTGAGCGTGCGAAAGCGCTCGCGGATTTCGCCATTCTCGACGCTGCGCTGCACGGCGAGCAGGGTTTGCGGCGGGTGATCGCATAGCGAGGCCGCAAACGCGACCTCTTCTTCGGCGGCAACACGCGCGGCATTGAGATCAGGTGCGCCGAATTTCTCCAGCAACTGGCTTGCGAGGCGCTCGCCCATGGCTTGCCTGTCGGCCTCCGTCGCCTCGGTGACGATAGCGAGCGTGGACCAGCCGAGGCTATCGATGCCGAGAAAGCCCGAACGCAGCGCCACGCGCTGTTTCTGGCCGAGCGTGGCCAGGTCCTGGTTCCAGAACACAAACGCACCGGAAACAGCCCATTCGCCAGGTTCCGCCGCCCGCTCGAAAACCAACGTATCCGACGGGTCGAGCCTGATGGTTCGCGGAAATCTCAGCATGTCCGCCTCATCCGAGTTTCGGACCGCGCGCCTGCGGATCATACCAAGCCGCCTTGGCGAGCGCATCCACAAGACTGGCCCGCTCGGGTGGCCCGCTGCCGGTTGGCGGGGTGATCAGGAGGTCGCCGCTGAGGTCGATCCTTCGGCGCTCACCGGCCTTTCGGCTGGGAAGCCGCGCCAGATAATCCCGTGCGATCGTCTCAAAGCCGCGCTCGTTCCAGAGGTCGAAGGCGGTCATGAGATGGCGGGCGAAGCTGCCGATGATCGTGTCGGTGTCGGCCATCTCAAAGCCTTCGCTCAACAGGGAAACGCCGGCGGCGGCCTGCACCTGCTCGACATGGGCCATATCCGCGGCGCGCAGCATGATGCCGAACACCAGCCATGCAGGAACCTCGTCCTCGGCGCAATCCGCCGGCCAGCCGAGCCGCGCGCCGCCAAGTAGCCCGCCGTCGAACAGAATCGCGTCCGGCCAGTCGAAAGTCACTTCGCGCTCGGGTGGGCAATGGGCGGCAATCGCATCTGCCGCCGCATTCATGCCGGCGAAAAACGCCCGGCGCGCCGATAGCAGCGGCTCGTCAGGCTCCAGAACCACCGCGAATTCGACTAGATCGTAGCGACGCACCCACACCAGCGCTCCCGCGCCGGTATCGGAGGCGATCGCGCAGCCGTGAACGAAGGCGTCGCCATGTTCGCGCAACGGAACCAGGGTGTAGCCGGGGGGCAGATCGAGCATTGGCACGGTATCCGCAGGATGCGACGGCATCTGACAATTCATCCTTAGTTGCTTGCAAGCCGGCGGTGTATGCTATCCCAGTCGTGAGGCAAGCGGGCCTTGAACTTGCAGATTTTTGCCTTAGCAAGTATCGCGGAACCGGAGAACGGAGCAATCGCGCTGGGCACGCCGGTTCAGGATAAATCATTAATGAGTGCGGACTCGTCTCATCTCCTGATTTG
>VAZH01000454.1 GCA_005884465.1 Alphaproteobacteria bacterium
ATCCTTCGTTCGACTATCTCCATGTCGGCGAGCTGGGTGATGCGACCGACGACCTGATCGCGCGGCTGGCGCGCGATCTCTCGCGGCCGCCGCAACAGGTAGTGCTGAAGACCAACGACCGCGTGGCTATGACCGATTTTCCAATTCCGGCCTATGAGCTCGCCGAGGTCAAACGGTACTTTCTCGGCAGCATCCAGTATTCCAGTGGGTGCCCCTATCAGTGCGAATTCTGCGATATCCCCGCACTCTATGGCCGCAATCCGCGGCTCAAGACGCCGCAGCAGATCATCGCCGAGCTCGACAGGCTACGCGAATGCGGAGTGACCGAGACCATCTATTTCGTCGACGACAATTTCATCGGCAACCGGAAGGCGGCGGTCGACCTGCTGCCGCATCTGATCGAGTGGCAGAAAAGAACCGGCTACGTGGTTCGCCTGGCCTGCGAGGCGACGCTCAACATCGCCAAGCGGCCGGAGATTCTGGAAAAGATGCGCGAGGCTTTCTTTGCCACAATCTTTTGTGGCATCGAAACGCCCGATCCCGACGCGCTGAAGGCAATGCACAAGGACCACAACATGATGGTCCCCATTCTCGAGGGCGTTCGCACCATCAACAGTTATGGGATGGAGGTCGTCTCCGGAATCATCATGGGGCTCGATACCGACAAGCCCGAAACAGCCGACGCGCTACTCGCCTTCATCGAGCAGTCGCGGATTCCGCTGCTGACGATCAATCTCCTGCAGGCGCTTCCAAAGACACCGCTATGGGACCGGCTGGAGCGTGAAAATCGTCTGATCCACGACGAAGGCCGGGATTCGAACGTCGATTTCCTGCTGCCATACGATCAAGTTCTCGCTTCCTGGCGCAGATGCATGGAGATCGCTTATCAACCCGAGAAAGTGTACGCGCGTTACCAGTATCAGTGCGATTTCACCTATGCCAACCAGTTGAAGATGCCGGTGAGCGCCGAACAGAAAAACTGGGCCAACATCAAGCGCGCGCTGATCATGCTGCGTAACATTTTCTGGAAGATCGGCGTACTCAGCGACTACCGCAAGGTGTTCTGGAAGTTCGCGCTGGGGCGTCTGCGGCGTGGCGATCTGGGAGGCCTGATTGGCTCGGCCATGATCGCCCATCACCTGATCATGTTCGCACGCGCGGCGTCGGTGGGGCAGCAGAACGCGTCGAACTATTCACTCCGGCTGCGCGAGGCATCCGTTCCTGCCGAGTAGCAACGAATGAAACCGCCGGCGCCGTCGTCCCATTCGATGCTCGATCTGCGGGACTTCACGCCGGCGCGCGTCGGGCTTGGCCGGGCGGGCGCCAGCATGCCGACCAAAGCGTTGCTCGAATTTACGCTGGACCACGCGCGCGCCCGCGACGCCGTTCATGCCGCCTTCGACGTTCCCGCCATGATCTCAGGCCTTGGCGACCTTGGTCTCGAGGCATTCGATGTCGCCAGCCGTGTGCGCAACCGGAAGGATTACCTCAGGCGGCCCGACCTCGGACGTACGCTCGATCCGGATTCGGCGCAGCGGCTGGCGAGCCGTGCCGGCAGCCCTTGTCAGCTTGCGATCGTCCTCGGCGACGGCCTGTCGCCGACGGCAGTCCATGCCCACGCGATCGAACTCCTCCGAAGCCTGATTGGCCGACTGGCTGCCGAGCGAATCGAAACCGGCCATGCGGTGGTTGCATCGGGTGCGCGGGTCGCTTTGGGCGATGAGATCGGCGCGATTCTTGGTGCACGCATGATTGTCATGCTGATCGGCGAGCGGCCGGGTCTCTCGGCCCCGGATAGTCTAGGCGCCTACCTGACCTTCGCGCCGAGAGTTGGCCTCACCGACGCCGAGCGCAATTGTGTCTCCAACATCCACGGCTCGGGGCTTGGCTACGATGAAGCCGCCTTCAAGATTGCGTGGCTGATTCGCGAGGGTCTGGCCCGGGAAGTCACGGGTGTTGCACTAAAGGATGAGAGCGGCGGGCGAATGTCCCAGCGCGTCATGATCCATTCGAGCCGGCATGACAAATCCGAAATTTGAGGCCCATTATCGCCGCATACGCGGTGATTCTGCGCGGCCTCTCGCGCTTGCGAAACGCGGTAGAGACCTGCTAAACCTCCCCGCGACAAATTTTCCGCATGTTTTCAAGGGCTAGCGCCAAGCATACATAGCCGATCGAGGCCGCATTCGCGCCCGGGAACTTAAGCTATACAAATTGAGCTGACGTGAGAATTGGATAAGGCATGCTCGAAAAGCACAGCGACAGTGAGGTCCATGTCGAGAAGATCGAGCAGCGGCCGATGGCCAGCATCGCCTTCGGGCTGGAGCGACTGGGGCTGATTGCGGTTCAGGCGCCGATCTTGTCCTGCATCGTTCTTGTCGCGCTGATCATCGGCGCGATCTTCGGTATCGACCGCATCAAAATCGACGATTCGCTTAGCCAGTTGTTCCGGTCCAACTCCAGGGAATATCGGCAATACGAAGCGGTCACCAAGCGCTTCCCGGCGACGGAATTCGACGTGCTGGTGGTCGTCGAAGGCAAGACGCTGCTGGCGCGCGACAATCTCGAAAAGGTGCGCGATCTCGTCACCGACCTGCAGCTCGTAGAAGGCACCCGCGGCCTGATTTCACTGTTCTCGGCGCGCCAGGCGCCGGCGCGGGGCAAGCTGCCGGCGGCGCTGTTCCCGTCGGAACTGCCGGAGGGCGCCGACTACGACAAGTTCATCGAGACCGTCAAAACCAACGAGATCATCCGCGGCAAGCTGCTGTCCGAAGACGGCACGCTGGCACTGATCGTGCTGTCGCTCGAGCCCGAGGTCGTCGCCAGCAACAAGCTCAGCAAGGTGGTCGGCGATATTCGCAAGCTGATGGCGGAAGACCTTGCGGACAGCGGGTTGAAGGCGGAACTATCCGGCGTTCCCGTCATGCAGCTCGAAATCCGCAACGCGGTCGAGCGCGATGGGCTGACCTACAACATCCTCGGCATTCTGGCGGGCTGCATCATCGCGATCATCTTCTTCCGCAAGATATCGTTCATGATCGTCGCCGCCTTCCCTCCGATGATCGCGATCTTGCTGGCGCTTGGCGGCCTTGGATGGGCCAATTTCAATCTCAACATGTTCTTGAACGTGATGACGCCGCTGATCATGGTGATCAGCTTTTCGGACTCGATGCAGCTGACGTTTGCGGCGCGCGACCGTCTGATTGCGGGCCAGGACAAGTACACCGCGTTCAGGAACGCCGTGCTGGTAGTCGGGCCGGCCTGCGTGCTCACCCATGGCACCGCCGGCATATCGTTTATTGCCCTGCAGTTTTCCGATTCCGACCTGATCCGCAAATTCGGCGAGGCGGGACTTGCCGCCACCATCATCGCGCTGATCGCGGTGCTCTCGCTGGTGCCGGTGTTCGGGGTGCTATTTGTACGCAACGAAAGAGTTTTCGCGGTCAAGTTCCAGGGCGCCGATGCCGGCGTTCAGATGCTGCGCAATTTTTGTTATTGGATCGCGGTGCGCATGGTCAGTCGCCCCGGTGTGTTCAGCCTGATTGCGGTGTTGTTTGTCGGCGGTCTCGGCATTGTCTACGCCAACCTGGAGCCGCGCTACCGGCTTGCCGATCAGGTGCCGGACAAGCAGCAGGCGGTAGAGGCCAGCGGACGTCTGGACGCCAAGCTGACCGGGGCCAATCCGATCGACGTCCTGATCGAATTCCCCAAGGGCGCGTCGCTCTACGCGCCGGAGACTTTGCAGACCATCGCCGACGTTCATTCCACCGTCGAGAAAACGGCCGGCGTCGGCAACGTCTGGTCGCTCGAAACACTGCGCCGCTGGCTCGCGGAGAAAGCCGGCAGTACTGACGTCGCGACGTTGAAGGAGTACGTCAACGTGATTCCCGAGCATCTGGTTCGGCGCTTTATCTCAGCCGATCAGGACGCGGTCGTGGTGTCGGGCAGGGTGCCGGATCTTGATTCGAGCCAGATCCTGCCGGTAGTCGAGAAACTCGACGCGGCCTTGGACGATGTCCGCAAAAAGCATCCAGGTTACGAGATTGCGGTCACCGGTCTTTCCGCGATTGCCGCGCGCAACAGCGCCAACATGATCCAGAAGCTCAATCGCGGACTGACCATCGAGTTCGCGCTGGTCGCGATCTTCATCGGGCTGGCGTTCCGCTCGGTGGTGGTGATGTTCTCGTGCATCCTGCCGGGCATTTTCCCGGTGGTATTGTCGGGCACGGTGCTGTGGTTGCTTGGGGAGGGACTGCAGTTCGCAAGCGTCGTCGCACTCACCGTGTCCTTTGGTTTGGGACTGAGCGCAACGATTCACTTCCTCAATCGGCTGAGGCTCGAGTCGAGGCCCGGCGTCACTTCGGAATTGGCGGTGGAGCGCGCGACAGTGCTGGTGGGCCCGGCGCTGATCCTGACCACGGTGGTGCTGGCTTGCGGTCTGGTGGTGACGGTGTTTTCCGACCTTCCGTCGCTGCGCCTGTTCGGCTGGCTCAGCGCATTCTCAATGGTGGCGGCGCTGGTCGCGGACCTTTTCATCCTGCGGCCGACGGCGATGTTCCTGATCAACCTGTCGCAGCGGATTCGCGGAACGGCCGGTCACGCCAAGCCGGCGGAGTAAACCGGAACGGGCAGAAGGTGCGGCGTTAGCTCTTCACCATCGTAATGGTCACGCCTCTGATCTCGCCTTTGGAGCTGATCTGTACGGTCTGTTTGTTGCCGTTGGTGCGCAGCGTGAGGTTTGCGGCAAAACCGGAAGCCTCGACGAACACGTCGATTCTGCCACCCCCTGCGGTGCCCTGGAGATTGCCGAAAATATTCCGGCTCGCTTCGCTCCAGTTGCCAGAAATGCGGTCACCCTGGCTCGTGACATCGCTGCTCAAGTCGAATCTGTAGCTATCGCTGGCGCAATGGAGATTTTGCTTCAGGCCCAGTCCATTGCCGTTGACCTTGTAGTCGGCCTTGCACCGGATGCGCTCGGTCGTTCCGTCGGAAAGCGCGACGGTTCCGTTGCCAGACCATGTTCCGTCAAAACCGGCAAACGGGCCAGACTGGGCGTAGCCCGCCGACACCGACAACATGAGGG
>VAZH01000455.1 GCA_005884465.1 Alphaproteobacteria bacterium
AATGAATTCGGCGCCCAAGGGTACAAGCTTCTCACGTAAGGCCGAGCCGGAGCGATCGACTTCTGCACGACCGGATCGCTCCGGAATCAGACGCTGATGCAGCATGAAATAGCGCAGCACCTCGTTTGGCAGCCCGCGCTTCCACCACGGCACCGAACCCAGCACAACGACGCGAGCGTTGGTCTGCTTTTTCAGTGCGGTCACGGTCTCCGCTACGCCATCGAGATATCTATCCCAGGTGCTATGCAAGAGCACGATCTCGGGCCTGATCTCTCGGGCGATGCCTAACACCTTGTCATTGATCGCGCGGCAGTTGGGCACGCCGGCCACATCGGTATTGAGCGCCGGGATGCACGAACTGGACGTAAACTGCGCGATGCCGAAGGCGCGACTTTCCTGCGCCTTGCGCAGACCCGGCAGCAGCGCGCCGGCGGTCGAATCTCCCCAGATCAAGATCAGGGGCCGGCGATTGCGATCGACGCAGCTGTCGGCAAACGAGGTTTCATGACTTAGATCGAGCAGGCATTCATGGAACCGCCATTTTGCGGACTGCGTCGGCACATTGGCCATGTCGCGAATTTCCGGCGGCAGCCGAAAATCGAAGCCGCGTCCCTCGACGATCACAGCGCCTGCCGCGGCGATCAGCACCATGCCCGAACCCAGGCTTAATATTTTGAGCGGGCTCGGGCGGCCGAAACGAAACCGGATTTCGACAAACCGATATGTGAGCCACGCAAGGGCAAAGCTCAGGCCGACGGTCAGTCCGCGCTCCAGCAGCGTCAGCGGCGCGAATTTGATGATGCCGAAAAATACCAATAGCGGCCAGTGCCACAGATACAGCGGGTAACTGATCAGCCCGATCCAGACCAGCGGCGGGCTTGCCAGCACAGATCGGCAAAACCACGCCGCGGGCGCAGACAACAGCAGCGCGGCGCCGCCGACGGGCAAAACGGCCCACCATCCCGGAAAGGCACTTTTGGTATCGAGCACGCCGGCGGCGGTCGCAATCAGGAAGATTCCGACGAAGGCGCGCAGATTGCTTACGGTGCGGGAATGGCTGAGCTGGTTCCAGCTGCAAGCCAAGGCGGCCCCGGCCAGCAATTCCCACGCCCGGGTGAACGGCAGATAGAAGGTAGCCACCGGGTTTGAACCGATCAGCGCCACGTTGAGCACAAACGACGCAAGCCCGGCGATCGACACCGCAGCGAGCATGCTCAGGCGCAGGCGGGCTACCAGCATCAGCATCAACGGCCAGAACAGATAAAATTGCTCTTCGATGCCCAAGGACCAAAGATGCAGCAGCGGCTTCCTGGCGGATTCGATGTCGAAATAGCCGGATTGCAGCAGCAAGGCGATATTTGCAAAAAACGCCGCGCTGGCAAAAACGTCACTGCTTAGCTGCGCATAGGCCGCCGGCAGCATCCATAGCCAGCCCAGCACCAGGGTCACGCAAAGCACGACGATCAGGGCCGGGAAAATCCGTCTGATCCGGCGGTTGTAGAAGGCCAGAAGACTGAAGCGTTCCTGGTCCAGCTCCCGCACGATGATGCCGGTGATCAGAAAGCCCGATATCACGAAGAAAATATCGACGCCGATGAAGCCGCCCGGCATGGTCTCCGGAAAGGCGTGAAAGATCACCACCAGCATCACGGCAATGGCCCGGAGGCCGTCAATATCGGGCCGATATTTGGTTGATGCGGAGGACAAGATCAGTCAATCCATGATCGCGCGACGTACCGAATAGGTGAGCAGAAATGCGTAGAACTCGCGGTTGGAAGAACTGCCCGCCAGCGACGAAGCCGAACCGCTGCCGTCCCCTCTCTAGCAGTTCTCCGGCAATCTGCCATTTTCGGGCCGCGCCACTCCGTCACCGAGGCAAAAAAAATCGTACTTTTGCAGGCCAAAATACAGCCTGCGAATCGCGCTTTTACGAGGCCTCCAAACCGGCTTTCGGACGCCTTGAAAAACACGCGAAAAATCCCACTTATTCAACAACTTGTTGATAGAGACTTTGCGCTAGGCGCACCGCCTCTTTCATGGCACAAATAAGCGATTCAGCGCCTGATTTGGCCCGCTGATTCGAAGACATCCTCGAAGGCCTTGTATGACAGAACCCGCCCGGCAACCGATCGCCGATACCGAGCATTCCATTCCCATCGAGTACGGCGCGGAATCGATCCGAGTTTTGAAGGGCCTCGACGCCGTGCGCAAGCGGCCGGGCATGTATATCGGCGACACCGATGACGGAAGCGGCCTACACCACATGGTCTATGAGGTCGTCGACAACGCCATCGACGAAGCGCTGGCCGGCCACGCGACCTCGGTAGAGGTCGTGCTCAACGCCGACGGCTCCGTCACCGTGCGCGACGACGGCCGCGGCATTCCCGTCGACATTCACAAGGGTGAAGGCATTTCCGCGGCCGAGGTCATCATGACGCAGCTGCATGCGGGGGGAAAATTCGACCAGAATTCCTACAAGGTATCCGGCGGCCTGCATGGTGTCGGCGTTTCCGTGGTCAATGCGCTGTCGAGCAAGCTGCAACTGCGGGTCTGGCGTGACGGCAAGGAACATTTCGTCGAATTCGCCCATGGCGACGCGGTGGCGCCGCTCAAGGTGGTTGGCGAGGCCAACGGCAAGCGCGGCACCGAAGTGACGTTCCTGGCTTCCACCGGAACCTTCACCAATGTCGAATACGATTTTGCCACGCTTGAACATCGCCTGCGCGAGCTCGCGTTCCTGAATTCCGGCGTCAATATCGTGCTGTCCGACAAGCGCCATGCGGTCGAGAAGCGCGAGGAGATGCGCTACAACGGCGGGGTCGAGGAGTTCGTCAAATATCTGGACCGCAACAAGAAGCCGATCGTGCCTTCCCCGATCATGATCAACGCGGACATGAACGGCATCGGCATCGAGGCGGCGCTGTGGTGGAACGACAGCTATCATGAGAATGTGCTGTGCTTCACCAACAACATTCCGCAGCGCGACGGCGGCACCCATCTCGCGGGCTTTCGCGGCGCACTGACGCGCCAGGTCAACGGCTATGCCGATGCCATCGCCAAGCGCGAAAAGATCGCGCTGACCGGCGACGACTGCCGCGAGGGCCTGACCGCGGTGCTCTCGGTGAAAGTACCGGATCCAAAATTCTCCTCGCAGACCAAGGACAAGCTGGTGTCCTCGGAAGTGCGCCCGGTGGTCGAGAACGTCCTGAACGAGGCCCTGGCCGCCTGGTTCGAGGAACATCCCGCGGAAGCCAAAGTCATTGTCGGCAAGGTAGTGGAGGCAGCCGCCGCCCGCGAAGCCGCGCGCAAGGCGCGCGAGCTGACGCGGCGCAAGGGCGCGCTCGACGTCGCTTCCCTACCCGGCAAGCTCGCCAACTGCCAGGAGCGCGATCCTGCCAAGGCCGAACTGTTCATCGTCGAGGGCGATTCCGCCGGGGGCAGCGCGAAGATGGGCCGCAACCGCGAATTCCAGGCGGTGCTGCCGCTGCGCGGCAAGATCCTCAATGTCGAGCGCGCACGCTTCGACAAGATGCTGAGCTCCGAGCAGATCGGTACGCTGATCGCGGCATTGGGCACCGGCATCGGCCGCGACGATTTTGATTTGTCAAAACTGCGCTATCACAAGATCATCTTGATGACCGACGCCGACGTCGACGGTTCGCATATCCGCACGCTGCTGCTGACGTTCTTCTTCCGCCAGATGCCGTCGGTGATTGAGGGCGGCTACCTCTACATCGCGCAGCCGCCACTCTACAAGGTCGCCCGCGGCAAATCGGAGCAATACCTGAAAGACGAGCGCGCTCTGGAAGACTACCTGATCGAAACCGGCCTCGCGGACTGCGTCTTCAAGCTGGCGACCGGCGAGGATCGCAGCGGACGCGACCTGCAGGCGCTGGTCGAGGACGCCCGCGTCATCCGCGGCACGTTGCACAATCTGCACAGCCGCTATAACCGCAAGGTAATCGAACAGGCGGCGATCGCCGGCGTGCTCAGCCCCAAGATCACTGGTGATGTCGCAACCGCCAATGCCGCGGCAGGCTATATCGCGCGACGGCTCGATGCGCTGGCCGATGAAGTCGAGCGCGGCTGGATCGGGCGCTTCACCGAAGGCGAAGGCTTCTTTTTCGAGCGCACCGTGCGCGGCGTCAAGGATGTCGCCATCATCGACGACGCGCTGCTCGGCTCCGCCGACGCGCGCAAGCTCGATGAATATGCCGCAAAGCTGCAGGAGGCCTATCCGCGCCCCGGCCTGTTGCGCCGGAAAGACACCGAAACCACCATTCACGGCCCGGTCGGCCTGTTCGAAGCGGTGACCGGAGCCGGCCGCGAGGGCATAAAGCTGCAGCGCTACAAAGGCCTCGGCGAGATGAACCCGGGTCAGCTCTGGGAAACCACGCTCGATACCAACGAGCGCTCGCTGTTGCAGGTGAAGATCAAGGAGGTCGACGAGGCCGATGACATCTTCACCAAGCTGATGGGCGACGTGGTCGAACCGCGCCGCGAATTCATCCAGGACAACTCGCTCACCGCCAACGTGGATGTGTGAGCTTCGTGGTTGACTGGCAGAATGTCAGTCTGCTCGGTATCGACGTAGGCTTCTCCAAGACGAACGCAACAACGGGAATTGCTGTGTATGAGCGCGGTACCTTACGCTCGCTTAGTTGCGTAAAATCTTCTTCGAAAGACCGTGCGGCTATAGTGCATATCGATTCCAAGTTCGATGCGGTCGCCATCGATGGCCCGATTCTTCCTCTGTTTGCCGACGATAAGCTCAAG
>VAZH01000473.1 GCA_005884465.1 Alphaproteobacteria bacterium
TCGTCCTCGATGTCGAGCAGCGGGCCGTAATAGGGATTCACCGCGGCGTTGCAGACCAGGATGTCGATCTTGCCGTAGTGCAGGGTCGCCCCGTTGATCAGCACTTCGACTTCCTCGCGGCGCGAGATGTTGCAGGGGATGACGTGGGCATCGCCGCCCGCTTTGCGGATCCCCTCGGCGACTTCCTCGCAGGCGTGAACCTTGCGGCTGGAGATCACGACCTTGGCGCCGAGTTTGGCCAATAGTTCAGCCGAGGAGCGGCCAATGCCGCGGCTCGAACCCGTGATGACGGCGACCTTGCCTGTGAGATCGAACGGGGTGTTTTCCAAGGTTTCCTCCTGAATTCCGCACGTCATGCGCGGGCTTGACCCGCGCATCCATCTTCTGAAGAGCGATGGATTGCCGGGTCAAGCCCGGCAATGACGAGTGTAATTAAACCAGTCCGCCGCTGTTGGTGACGCGGCGCAGATGGTAGTCGGTGTCGCCAAAGGTGTTCTCGATCATGGTCAGGCGCTTGAAGTAGTGGCCGATCTTGGCCTCCTGGGTCATGCCGATGCCGCCATGGAGCTGGATCGATTGCTGGCCGACGAATTTTCCCGATTTGCCGATCTGGACTTTCGCGGCCGCCACCGCGGTGGCGCGCTCCTTGGCATCATCGAAATCGGAAGCCATGGTCGCGAACATCGACATGCTGCGGGCCTGCTCCAATGCCACGAACATGTCGGCGGCACGGTGCTGCAGGGTCTGGAAGGTGCCGATCGGCACGCCAAATTGCGTGCGGGTCTTGAGGTATTCAACCGTGGTTTTCAGCGATTCATCCATGATGCCGACGGCCTCGGCGCACATCGCGGTGCGGGCGTCGTCGACCACGCGCTCGATCAGCGGCAAGGCGTTCTCGGGATCGCCGATCGCGGCATCGGCGCCGACCTCGACGCCGGTGAAGGTGATATCGGCGGCATGCAGCCCGTCCTGGGTCGGATAGCCCTTCTTGGCAATGCCCCTGGCGTCGCCGGGCACCAGGAATACGCCAATGCCGCTTGTATCGCGCTGGCCGCCCTTGGTGCGCGCGGTCACGATCAGCGTGTCGGCGGTCTCGCCATTGAGCACGACGAATTTCTCGCCGTCGATCACCCAACCCGATCCCTTCTTCTTGGCCGAGGTCGAGACATCGTTGAGATCGTAGCGCGAATTCTTCTCGAGCTGCGCGAACGCAAAACTCTTGCTGCCGTCGATGATGCCGGAAATATGCGCCGCCTTCTGCTCGGCCGAGCCGCCGCGGCGCAGGAAGCCGCCGCCGATCACCACGGTTGGCAGATAGGGCTCCAGCACCAGCGCCTTGCCCAGCGCCTCCATCACGATCATGGTCTCGACCGCGCCGGCGCCGAAGCCGCCGTCGTCTTCGGAGAACGGCAGCCCGAGCAGGCCCTGTTCGGCGAGCTTGTTCCAGGCGCTTTTGCTCCAGCCGCCCTTCTCCGCCATGTATTTCTTGCGCTGCTCGAATTCGTAGGATGAGCCCAACAGGCCGTCGATGCTTTCCTTGAGAAGCCGCTGCTCCTCGGACAAATCAAAATCCATGTTCTGTTACTCTCTCCGGCTATCCAAATTCCTTGTCATGCCCGGCCTTGTGCCGGGCATCCACGTCTTCCTTTGCGTCAAGGCGTGGATGGCCGGTCAAGCCCGGCCATGACGACGAAGGACCTTTTTCGTCATCCCCGCGAAAAGCGGGGATCCAGTAATCGCAGGCGCTTCTCGTAACCACGACCGCCGCGGCGTACTGGGTCCCAGATTTGCGGGGACGGACGGCTTGTTGTTATTGCCTCACAGCCCCAGCACGGCCTTGGTGATGATGTTGCGCTGGATCTCGTTGGAACCGCCGTAGATCGAGACCTTGCGGTTGTTGAAATAGCTCGGCGCGATCTGCGCGGTCCAGTCCATCGCCTCGTTGCTGCCGTCGTCGCCATGCACGTCATAGGGCGCGGCGAACGGGCCGATCACCTCCATCAACAGCTCGGTGGTGGCCTGCTGGATCTCCGAACCCTTGACCTTCAGCACTGACGACGCCGGGTTGGGCTTGCCCTTGCCGTGCTTGCCCTCGTCGGCGACGACGCGAAGCTGGGTCAGTTCGAGCGCCTTCAGCTCGATCTCGACCTCGGCGAGCTTTTCGCGGAACTTTTGATCCTCGATCACCGGCTTGCCGCCGGACTCCACCTGCGAGGCCAATTCCTTGATGCGGCGAATCCGTTCCTTGGAGACGCCGACGCGGGCAATGCCGGTGCGCTCGTTGCCGAGCAGGAATTTGGCGTAATCCCAGCCCTTGTTCTCCTCGCCGACGAGATTTTCCACCGGTACCTCGACGTCGTCGAAAAACACTTCGTTGACTTCATATCCGCCGTCGATGGTCTGGATCGGACGCACGGTGATGCCCTTGGTCTTCATGTCGATCAGGATGAAGGAAATGCCCGACTGCTTCTTCGCCGAGGGATCGGTGCGGCACAGGTTGAAGATCATGTCGGCGTGCTGGGCCAGCGTGGTCCAGGTCTTCTGGCCGTTGACGATATATTTGTCGCCCTTCCGTTCGGCCTTGGTTTTGAGCGAGGCGAGATCGGAGCCCGAGCCGGGCTCCGAAAAACCCTGGCACCACCAGTCGTCGACATTGGCGATGCGCGGCAGATAGTATTTTTTCTGCGCCTCGTTGCCGAAGGTGTAGATCACGGGGCCGACCATGCTGACGCCGAAGGCGAGCGGCGCCGGCGCCGGCGCCATCTGCAGCTCCTCGTTGAAGATGTAATGCTGCACCGAGCTCCAGCCGGTGCCGCCATATTCCTTGGGCCAGTGCGAAACGCCCCAGCCCTTCTTGTTCAGGATGCGCCACCAATCGATCATCTCCTGCTTGCTGAGATGACGGC
>VAZH01000474.1 GCA_005884465.1 Alphaproteobacteria bacterium
AGCGCCGCAAGATAAGGAGCGCAGTGCCGCTTGGCCCGTGCAAGCGTCACCGCGATGTCGCAGAAGCAACGCACCAGTTCCGCCTTGGTGTCGTGGTGGATCAGTTCCAGGGATCCAGCCAGGCGCACGAGTTCGTCGGGCGCCCTGCCGCTGCGGATCCTGTCGATCTCTCCGGCCATAAGCCTGGTCTGGCGTTCGCGCGTGAGCCCGCCCGCCACCCGGCGCCATAGGATGTATTCCTGGCTCTTGATGCGCCGACCGGGAAAACACGGGCCATCATCGTGCACCCGCCACAGGGCATCGATACGAAGATCGTCCCGGACAACGCCGAAGCCCGGGCGCAGCAGGAATCCAGCCATGATGAGCCATGCCTCTTCGTGGTCCGCCGAACGTCGTCTGTCGTCCCGCCGCTCCTCGAGCGCAGGCCAAAGGGCGCGCAGCAGGGGCCCGTTCCATTCACTTCTGGCAGACGCGAGGATGCGCTCCACACCCTTGAGGATCGTGGCAGCAGTAATCTTGTTTTTCTTGCTGTTATTGGCAGGCTGGGTGAACACGATCCCGATCTGCCTGCGTGCCGTTTCCAGCGCGTCCGCTGAAGCGTTCGGTTCAATCGGAGCGTTTGCTTCCCGCGCCCGCCCCGCACCGGGCGCGCCCGCGACGCCTTGGACGTGCTCGCGCATGTTGAATTCCAGCGGCCAGGACTGCTGGACGGCGGGGTCGGCGCTGACGCACGAGATGTGGAGCAGCCCCAGTGCGTTCATCCGCGCCGTCAGACCGACGGGCAACATCCCGCCCGCTTCCGGACCGGATAGCTCAGCCGTCCTGACGATGGTCTGGAGCGGGGGCAACGGGTGAAATTCGCCTTCGGACCAGGAAACGATGTCTCCGGCCCGGCTGACGCTCTTCCGGGTTGAGGAATAAGCCTGGAAGCGCACCAGCTGATCGGTGCGGAGCTTAAGCCCAAGATCAGCGATCTCAAAAAGCTGCGACGGCGCTGCACCCTGAGGAAGAACGCATACGAGGGGCGGACGCACAGTCTGGCGATCCGTTGCCTGTATCCCCTCCACTTCGAGAAAGATCGCAGCGGCGGCCCCAGCGGCGATGCGACCCGAACGGTGGTGGAGAAGGGCACCAAATCGCGCGGCTCCGCGCGCCACCGCCAGATCCGGCTCCTCGTTCTCTAGAACCTGCGGTACGAAGCCGTCCTGCCAGCCTCCGATCTGCTCGCGGAGTCTTTGGCGCAGGAGCGGCGGTCGGACGGATCCGCCGTTGAACAGGACGGCATCAATGCGCGGGCGATCGTTGAGGAATTCGGCAAGGTGTCGGGTTATCGCGCTGTCGGAAGGATAAGGAAGTCCCCATTCCCTCAGTGCCGCGTGCGTCCGGTACGGCCGCGCCGCCGCGTCGCAGAAGGGAAAAAATCCGTCCAGCAATAGGCTCTCGATTTCCGCCCGCATCACGGTCGCCGCCTGCGAGCCGCCGACCATCCCCGACCCGCGACCGGCCAGTGCAACAACGAAACGCTCATCCGGCGGCCCCGTAGCGGCCAGCGCGTGCTCTTTCAGATGACGGCAGGCGGCGACGAGCTGATCCCATTGCGGGCCGGAAAGCCGGCTGCCCGCCCCGGCAAGCCGCGGCTCCAGGAAATGGGCGACGGCAAGGTCGATATTGTCGCCGCCGAGCAGCGTATGCTCGCTCACCGCGACACGCCTGATGTCAGGGTCCGGCGTTTGCTCGTTCAGGCGAACTTCAAAAATGCTGAAATCCGAGGTGCCGCCGCCGATATCGATGACCAACACGTGTCGCAGCCCGGCATCGCCGTTGTCGGGCCGCTGCCATAATTCGCGCGCTGGGTCGTGGCTTTCCAGCCAGCAATAGAACGCAGCCTGCGGCTCTTCGAGCAGTCGCACATCGCCGGGGAAGCCCGCTTCCTCGGCGGCGGTAATCGTCAGCCGCTGCGCCGCCGCATCGAAGGAAGCCGGGACGGTAACCGTGATGTCCTGATCATCGAACGCAAACCCGGCCTGGGCAAACCGGCTGTTCCAGATCCCCCGCAGATAGTTCAGAATCAGTGCCGAGGCGCGTACCGGTGAGATTTTCTGCTCACGTGCCAGAACCGTCGATCCCCATGGCAGAAAGGGTGCCGACCGGTCGGCGGCGTGATGGCAAAGCCACGACTTCGCGGAATGGGCGACCCGTCCGGGCGCTTCGCTTGCCTTCATGCGGGCAAAAAGGCCGACGATCCATTGCCCGGCTCCGACCTCCTCACCGCGCAAGTGTGCTGCGACCGCTTCCTCTGGCAGGTACAGGAAAGAAGGTAGCGTTGGCTTCTCGGTCAGACCCGCCAGGCCTTCCCATTGCGGGACGAGAAGGACCTCTGGCGTCCCCTCGCCGACCAGTGGCGCGAATGCGAGTGCGGAGTTGGTCGTGCCGAGATCAATACCAATGGCGAAGCGGGCGCGGTCTTTCGTCAAGAATTACCTCCAGAGGCGGTCCGGCCCCTATTCCGTGCGGACCTGGAACTCAACCTTCCATCGGCGATCGGAGTTCGTGTGCCTCATCCAAAGCTCAAGGATGCCAAGTTCGGTGACGACGGGGCTGACGCGGACCGGCACCACCTGCCCCACCGGGACGTCCAGTGCCGGGATCGCGACTTCGAGCAGGCCAGCGTCATCAAGGTCACGCTCGGCGCCGGGGAGGATCTGTCCCGGCGTATCGCCGCTTCGTACCGAGGAGGAGAAAAACCGAAACTCCGCCGTGCGGCCGGTGACAAGGCCGAACTCGCGTCCTTCGATCAGCAGTTCCGTGCCTTCCTGCATCCCCTTCGGGACAACACACAATGCCTTCAGCGGCGGCTTGTAGCCCGGAATGGCGGGCATCGACGTTTCCAGGCCGATGTAATAGGAGCGCGCCGCGCCGGCCTTGATACGCATGCCCTTGCCAGTGGCGCGGTGACGTCCGTAGATCGCGCCGCCGCGTGCGACGGCGAGGTCTGGTTCGAAACCCTGCAATTCGCGGACTGGCT
>VAZH01000475.1 GCA_005884465.1 Alphaproteobacteria bacterium
GCAGTTCCTTCGCCGGCGATCGAACGTTGCAGTCCAGCACGACCCCCAAGCCACGCTCCACGGACCATGCGATGACACCGCCGTCAGCGCGCCGCTCCCGTGGTTGTCCCCGAGGGCCCTTGGGCTGGCGGCGGGGTCCGATCCACCGTCGTCGAACCCGGCGTTCCGCTCGGTCCGGGATTGCTCGCAACATGCTTGGTGTTCCACGGTCCCCCTGCGAGGATGGCAAGTGCGAGAACGAATGCAACAATAATAACCGCCAGCGTGCTGCCGCTGATCGAGCTGTTCCTATCCTGACTATCCCGCATGCGGCGCTCCTTTCGGATCATCACAGGAACGCCGCTGTCCGTGTGATGGTTCCCGGTTTTTGCATCCCGTGATCGGTTCATCCGGTGATATGTGAAGGGCAGAGACACGGATATCGTCCGGAGGGTGTTCCTCGCCGCCCATTCGGCGCATATTGTAAACCTAGCTGCTACCGGCCGGGGCGGCTCCGCCGCGACCCTTGTCTGTCGTCATCCCCACTTTGAGGAGAAATTCCATGCCGCACGCCATCCGCTTTCATAAAACCGGCGGTCCCGAAGTTATGGCCTGGGAGGAAATCCAGATTGGCAAGCCCGGGCCGGGGGAGGCGCGCATCCGCCATACTGCCGTGGGCCTGAATTTTATCGATATCTACAACCGGTCGGGACTCTATCCCGTGCAGTTGCCGAGCGGCTTGGGCGGCGAGGCGGCTGGCGTGGTGGAGGAAGTCGGGCCGGGCGTCACCGATCTTCGGCCTGGCGACCGCGTCGCCTATGGAAGCGCGCCGCTCGGCGCCTATGCCGAAGAGCGGTTGATTCCGGCCGACCGTCTGATCAAATTGCCCGACGGCATCGACGACAAGACCGCAGCGGCGATGATGCTGAAGGGCCTGACGGTGCAATATCTGATCCGCCAGACCTATCGCGTCAAAGCCGGCGATACCATCCTGCTGCACGCCGCGGCCGGCGGCGTCGGCCTTATCCTGGGCCAATGGGCGAAGCATCTCGGCGCCACCGTCATCGGCACCGTCAGCAACGATGAGAAGGCAAAGCTCGCCAAGGCCCATGGCTGCGCCCACACGATTATCTATACGCGCGAGGATTTCGCGAAGCGCGTCGACGAAATCACGCAAGGCAAGAAAGTGCCTGCGGTCTACGACTCCGTCGGCAAGGACACTTTCCTGAAGTCGCTCGACTGCCTGGCGCCGCTTGGTGTCGCCGTGCTGTTCGGCCAGTCCTCCGGCAGCGTCGAGCCGCTCAACCTCGGTCTTCTGGCGCAAAAGGGATCGCTCTACGTCACCCGCCCGACCCTCAACACTTATGCCGCCAAGCGCGAGAACCTCGTTGCGATGGCGGAGGAGTTGTTCGAGGTGGTGCTGTCAGGCGCGGTCAAGATCGAGGTCAACCAGACCTGTCCGCTGAAGGATGCCGCCAAGGCGCATGCCGATCTCGGCGCGCGCAAGACCACGGGATCGACGGTTCTGCTGGTCTGAGACTTGGGCGCTTGCCATGGCGCGCGTTCTCGTCCCGTTGCCGGCCCGGGATTTCGATCCGAGCGAGGCTGCCGTGGGCTGGCGGGTGCTCGTGAACGCCGGGCACACGGTCGGTTTTGCCACACCCGACGGCAGGCCCGCTGTTGCCGACGACATGATGCTGACGGGGGAGGGCCTCGATCCATGGGGAGCCATTCCGCTATTGCGGAATCTGCCCCTCGTCGGACTTTTGATGCGGGCAAATCGCGACGCGCGCAAAGCCTACGCCGAAATGATCGTCGATCCGAACTACGCCGCGCCACGGCGATGGGATGCCATCGACGCATCTGTGTTCGACGCGCTGCTGTTGCCGGGCGGACATCGTGCGCGCGGCATGCGTGAGTACCTCGAAAGCGAAATTCTGCAACGCCATGTCGCCAGCTTCTTCGATAAAGAAAAGCCGGTGGCGGCCATCTGTCATGGCGTGCTGTTGGCAGCGCGCAGCATTTCCGAACATACCGGCCGCTCGGTTCTTTGGGGCTATCGGACGACCGCCTTGACCTGGGCATTCGAAAACAGCGCGTGGTCGGTCGCGCGCATCACGCGGTTCTGGGATCCCAACTATTACCGGACTTA
>VAZH01000479.1 GCA_005884465.1 Alphaproteobacteria bacterium
TCTTGTGGCACGGGGGCCGTCCACATATGGGTCCCCGCTTTCGCGGAGACGACGGCGGGTTTGTTGAAGCGCAAGCCGCTACAACTTCATCACCGCTTGACGATCAATCTTGCCGGTACCGGTCTTTGGCAGCTCGTCGATGAATTTTACCTCGCGCGGATATTTGTAGGGCAGCAATCTTGCCTTCACAAAATCCTGCAGCATTCTTGTCGCCTCGCTTGCATCGAAGGTATGGCTGTTCATCACGACCACCGCTTTCAAGGTCATGCGCCGGTCCGGCAGCTCGGCCGCAAACACCGCGCATTCGCGCACCTCGGGATGCTCGGCGAGGCAAAGCTCGACCTCGAGTGGATAAACCCATTGGCCGGAGATTTTGACCAGGTCATCGGCGCGGCCGCGGAAGAAATAAAAGCCGTCGGAATCCCGCACAAAGCGGTCGCCGGTGTAGATCCATCCGCCCTCGCGGATGGTCTCCGCTGATTTGTCCGGCCGGTTCCAGTACAGCGGCGTCGAGGAATCGCCGCGCACCCACATGATGCCTTCTTCGTTGTCGCCGACCTCGCGGCCGACTTTGTCTTTCAGCGCGATCTCGTAGCCGGGCACCCGAAGCCCCGCAGCCCCAACTTTCTTCTTGTCCGGGCGGTTGGAGAGATAGATGTGCAGCTCTTCGGTGGAACCGAGCCCTTCGACGATCTCAAGGCCCGTGAGGTTCTTCCAGGCATTAAAAACATCGGCCGAAAGCACTTCAGCGGCCGACAGCGCCATGCGCAGCGAGGAGAAATCTGCTGCCGCAGCACCGTCGGCCTTGGTCAGCGAGGTATAGAGCGTCGGCAATCCGAAAAACACGCTTGGGCGAAACCGCTCGATCGCCTCAAAGATTGCGGCCGGCTTTGGCTGGCCCGGCAGCAGCAGGGTCGCGGCGCCCGCAGAGAACGGGAAGGTGATGGAGTTGCCAAAACCGTAGGCGAAGAAGATTTTTGGCACCGAAAAGCAGACGTCGTTGTCTTTGAGCTTCAGCACGTTGCGCGCGAACGCAAGCTCGCTATAGGCCATATCGTGCTGCAAATGGACGATGCCCTTGGGGCGTCCGGTCGAGCCCGACGAATACATCCAGAACGCCATCTCGTTGCGATGGGTATCGGCCTCCGCAAGATCGGCGGGAAAGCCTTGCAACCATTGTTCTGCGATAACAGTATTCGGCACGGCGTGATCGGCAGCGCCATTGACCACGATCAGCGTACGCAACGCCGTATCCTTGCAAGCGGTCGCGTCGAAGCGCGCGCAAAACTCGGCATCGGCGACGGCAGCCGTGGCGCCGGAATCGAAAAGGTAGAATTGCAGCAGGTCAGGTGCCGTCAGCGTATTGATCAGAAGCGGCACAAGCCCTGCGCGAACCGCGCCAAAAAACGCCGCCGGATAGGCCGGCTTATCGTCGAGGAACATCAGCACACGGTCGCCGCGCTTTAGTCCCAGCGACTGCAAGCCATGTCCCCACCGCGACGCTTCCGCGCAGAGCTCCGCATAGCTGCGCGTGCCGGCCGGGCCGGTGAGCGCAAGCCGGTCGCCCCGGCCGTGGGAAAGATTGTCGAACAGGATGCGGCTGGCGTTGTATTGTTGCGGGATCGTAAAGCCGATCTCCAACGCGCCCGGGCTGTCGGATGGAACGGCATCCGCAACCTCAAGAACTCCATCCACCTTTGTCATCCCTTGCCCCCGCTCTGCTGCAGCGCTCGCCTCGATGCCTCGTATTTCGCCATAAACAGCGGCGACATCGCGCGCAGACGCGCATCGTCGATCCGCCCCGAGCGGGTGATGTAGCTATAGGCAAAATCCATCAGGCCGAGCTTCATATGCTCGGGGAATTTTTCGTACCAGTCGGCGCTGGTGCGCGCCGCCGTCACCAGCTTCTTCACGATCGGCTTGCGCTCGGTCTGGTAACGAGCGAGGCCTGCGCGAATGTCACGTGCCGCCTCGAGCGCCTTGGTAAGCGCGATCGCGTCCTCGATCGCGAGCCGCGTACCCGAGCCGATGGAAAAGTGCGCCGAATGCAGCGCGTCGCCGATCAGCACCATGTTCTTGAACGACCAGCGCTCGTTCCAGATCCACGGGAAATTGCGCCACACCGATTTATTCGACACCAGCGAATGTCCGTCGAGCGTGGCAGCAAATACCCGCTCGCAAATCCCTTTCGATTCCTCAACCGTCTTGTCGGCGAAGCCGTAGCGCTGCCATGTCGCCAAATCGCATTCGACCAGGAATGTGCTCATGTCGGGCGAGTATCGATAGTGATGCGCGTTGAAACACCCGAGCTCGGTCTCAACAAAGGTCTGCGACAGCGTCTCGAACCGTTTTGACGTGCCGTACCAGGCGAACTTGTTGGCTGAGTAGGACAGCGAGGTGCCGAAATCGCCCTCGAAGCTGCGCCGAACCAGCGAATTCAGGCCATCCGTCCCGACAATCAGATCGTAACCGGTCAACTGCTCCACGGATGCAATCAGCGTGTCGTAGTGCGGGGTGACGCCAACCGAGCGCACGCGGTGTTGCAGCATGGTAAGCAGCTCGAGCCGGCCGATCGAGGAGAAGCCGACCCCGTCGATCTCGACGCTTTCGCCGCGCAGGTTGAGGGTGATGTTGTTCCAGCTCTCCATCCTTGGCGCGATGGCGTCGACGGTGTCGGGATCGTCGGCACGCAGGAATTCAAGCGCCTGCTCCGAGAACACCACCCCAAAACCCCAGGTGGCGCCGGCGGCATTCTGCTCAAACAGATCGATGTCGGCGTCCGGGTGGCGCCTTTTCCAGAGATAGGCGAAATAGAGACCGCCGGGGCCTCCGCCGATCACGGCGATACGCACAATTTTCCTCCCTTCATTGGCGTTGCACGCGGAGAATTTGCAGTTTAAGGCCGTCCTTCAGGGCGTGCACCCATAAACTCCGTGAGCAACGCTTGGCCGGGGTCCGCTTTGGAGCGCATTCCGGACTCAAATCAGACATCGCGCCAGGTCCGAAAAGTGCCAGGACCGGAAGTCGCGACCTCGCGCAGTCACATCGTAGCAGCATCAATTCCGTTCAACAATTTTCCAATACGAGTCTTTTCGAATCACTTCGCCCGCGCGGAATGTATAGAAGTCGCAACCCTGAACCTCCGCCCTCGTGCCATCCCGGCCGGTGCCGGTGAGGCACCATTTCGAAATGCCGGTTTGAGATTCCAAGTCCACAAAATGCTCTGCATTTCCGTAATGGACGTCGGGTAATCCTTCAAAACGTGCAGCCAGTCCTTCCCGGACATCGTGCTTACCCTCAAAGCGC
>VAZH01000456.1 GCA_005884465.1 Alphaproteobacteria bacterium
TTGCCGGATTCTGCGCGGCGCATTCTGACATTGTGCGTATCGGCGAGCATGCGCCGTTCGTGCAGCGCCGGCATCTCAAGCCTGGTAAGGCGGCCTTATTGTCGGGTGGCGGCTCCGGACACGAACCGCTTCACACCGGATTTGTCGGGTACGGAATGCTGGATGCCGCATGTCCCGGTCAGGTCTTCACCTCGCCGACGCCCGATCTCATTCTCGCAGCGGCCGAGGCAGCCGACACCGGGGGCGGCGTGTTGTTCATCGTCAAGAACTACGAGGGCGACGCCATGAACTTCGAGATGGCGCGTGAGATGTCGGGAAAATCGGTTGCGACCGTGACCACCGACGACGACGTGGCGGTGGAGACCTCGACCTTTTCGACGGGATGGCGCGGCGTTGCCGGCACGCTCGTCGTGGAGAAAATCCTGGGCGCTGCCGCAGAACAGGGACGCGACCTTGCCGCTTTGAAGGTGCTGGGCGATCGCGTCAATGCGGCGACGCGCTCGATCGGGATCGCGCTGACAAGCTGCACGGTTCCGGCGGCCGGCAAGCCGACCTTCGACATCGCCGAGGACGAGATGGAGGTCGGCGTGGGTATTCATGGCGAGCCGGGACGCCGCCGCGTAAAACTCAGGCCGGCTTCCGAAATCGCGGCGGAGATGGTCAACGCCATCATTACCGATCTGGGCGAGCGCGCGCGCGGCGAGGCCATCCTGTTGATCAACGGCTTCGGGGCAACGCCGCTCTCGGAGCTTTATCTGATGTACGATGCGGTCCGCCGATTGCTCGAACCCGCCGGTACTATCGTTGGGCGATCGCTGGTCGGAAATTTCGTCACATCGCTCGATATGGCCGGTTGTTCGGTGACGGTATCGATGCTTGACGAGGAGATGAAGCGTCTCTGGGACGCACCCGTCCACACCCCGGCCTTGCGCTGGGGCATGTAGTCGTCGAACGGCCGGCCTTCACCCGCCTTTCTTGCCTCGCCGCGCGCAGCCTCGATTACGGGTGCGGAATACGTCATCGACGGCGCACGGTTCCGACCGTCTAGCCGGATTGGTTATTTAACCCCTCTTTGGGTCTATTGTTTGGGTTGTTGCCCATGTCGTGAGCATATGCTCTGATTGGGCGCGGAAAGCCTATGCGATGACCCAACCCGATCTCATTATTTTCGACTGTGACGGCGTCCTGGTCGACAGCGAGGTGCTGAGCTGCCGTTGCCTTTCCAAGGTTTTGGCAAGCTACGGCATCGATCTTGGTCTGGATCAGGCGCTCGATCTGTTCCTCGGACGAAGCATGACCGCGGTCGTCGAACATTACGCAGCCTTGGGACGCCCAATCCCGGAGCAATTCTCAGCTGAACTGACGGCCGGGGTTCGTGCCGCGTTCACTTCCGCGCTTTGCCCGATTGAAGGCGTGAGCTCCGTACTGGAGGGCTTGCAGATCCCGCACTGTGTCGCTTCGTCCAGCGACGTCGATCGGGTGTCCCTCTCGCTTTCGCTGACCGGTCTGGCACCGCATTTCGACAACCGGCTCTACACCTCGCAAATGGTGGAACGCGGCAAGCCCGCGGGCGGAAAGGATGCAGGCAGATCCGCGTCGTACCTTGGTGATCGAGGACAGCATCAGCGGCGTAGCGGCAGGCAAAGCGGCCGGCATGACGGTTTGGGGATTTGTCGGAGGCAGCCACTATCAATCGCGGGACGGCAAAGCGATTCTTCGTGAGGCGGGGGCCGATCGTGTGTTCGGGCGAATGGCGGATTTTTGGCGAGCGGATCGGTAGGATTTGATGGCAGCATCCGACAACGAGAAATCGCGCCTGGACGAAGCCGCCCGTGCCGGCTGGCTCTATTTCATCGCCGGTCACACCCAAGATGAAATCGCCAGGATGCTGCAGGTTTCGCGCGCGTCCGCCCAGCGCCTGGTTTCATTGTGCCTCACCGAGCGCTTGATCACCTTCCGGCTGGAGCATCCGATTGCAGCCTGCATGGAGTTGGCCGCGCGTCTAAAGGACTTGTTTCACCTCGTCTACTGCGAAGTGGTGCCAACTGATCCCGCCGCGCCTTTGTCAGCTGCCGGAATTGCCGAGCGCGCCGCGAATGTTCTGGAATCCACGCTGCGCAGCGAGAAGCCGACGATCGTCGCGCTGGGCACCGGAAGAGCCGTGCGGGCCGCGGTTGAGCGCGTCTTGCCGATCGACTGTCCCAATCACCAGATCGTGTCGCTGGTTGGAAACATCTCGGCCGACGGCTCGGCCAGCTTCTTCGATACCGTCGGGCGGCTGGCCGACCGAACCGGGGCGCAGCACTATCCGATGCCGCTGCCGTTTCTGATGTCGTCCGCAGCCGAGCGCGCCCAGATGCTTAAGATCGATCCGATTGCCAAGGTGAGGGCGGTCGCAGCCAAGGCCGATTTGCGGCTGGTCGGGATCGGCCAGATGGACCAGCGCGCGCAAGTGCATATTGATGGCTTCGTCTCGCGCGAAGAACTGTTCGAAATGATGCGATTGGGCGCCGTCGGCGAGTTGACCGGCTGGGCATTCGACGCCAAGGGCCGCATCATCGATGGCGGGACAAACCGGCGCCTGACCAGCATTCCGCCGCAAGTCCCGGCTAAAGCCCTGACCATCGGAGCGGCCGTCGGACCTGCCAAGGTGCCGGCGATAGCGGCGGCGCTGAAAGGACGTCTGATCAACGGCCTGGTCACCGACGAGACGACGGCAAGCGCCATCCTGAAGCAGCCGTAAATCGATGCAAACGCTGACGGCTCCGACCCGGCGGTGGCGGGCTGGCGCCGGCGTTTGTGACCGCTTCCTGCCCGCCTTTGCCGTCGGCAACGCGGTGCATGCCGCCGATCTACGCCTTGACAACATTCCAGCTCGGTGTGAACATAATTGCAAGGCGTGAGCATATGCTCAACGCCAAAAGACTTAGGGAGGTTACCGTGAAACACGTCCTTGGCGCCCTCTTGGGCGCGGTTACCCTGTTAGGCTCGGCCCCCTCGATTGCCCAGACAACGCTGACGATCGCCACCGTGAACAACAGCGACATGATCCGCATGCAGGCGTTGACCAACGATTTCACCGCCAAAAATCCCGACGTGAGCGTGAAATGGGTGACGCTCGAAGAGAACGTCCTGCGCCAGCGCGTCACCACCGATATCGCGACCAAGGGTGGTCAGTTCGACGTGCTGACCATCGGCACCTACGAAGTCCCGATCTGGGCCAAGAAGAATTGGCTGATACCGCTCGACAATCTCGGACCGGACTATGACACGGCGGATCTGCTTCCCAAGATCCGCGACGCCGTGTCGGTGTCCGGCAAACTCTACGCCGCGCCGTTTTACGGCGAGAGTTCGATGCTGATGTATCGCACCGACCTGTTCCAGAAAGCCGGATTGACGATGCCGGAACAGCCGACCTGGGACTTCGTGATCGATGCGGCGAAGAAACTCAACGACAAGTCCACGGGCGTCTACGGCATCTGCCTGAGGGGCAAGGCCGGCTGGGGTGAAAACATGGCCTTCCTGACGGCGATGTCCAATTCCTTCGGCGCGCGCTGGTTCGATGAGAAATGGCAGCCGCAATTCGACAAACCGGAATGGAAGAAGACGCTTACGACCTATGTCGATCTGATGAAGGTTGCCGGCCCTCCCGGTGCAAGCTCGAACGGCTTCAATGAAAATCTGGCGCTATTCAACTCCGGCAAGTGCGCGATGTGGATCGATGCCACCGTTGCGGCCTCCTTCGTGACGAACCCGAAGGATTCGCAGGTTGCCGACAAGGTCGGCTTTGCGCTGGCGCCGAATGCGGGGCTGGGAAAGAACGCCAACTGGCTGTGGGCGTGGAGTCTCGCGATTCCCGCAGGTTCGAAGAAGGTCGCCGCTGCGGAAAAATTCATCGCATGGGCAACCGGCAAGGACTACATCAAGCTCGTCGCTTCGAAAGAAGGATGGGCGAACGTTCCGCCCGGCACACGGACTTCGCTGTATCAGAATCCTGAATATTTGAAGGTCGCTCCGTTCGCGAAGCTGACGCTGGCTTCGATCGACGCGGCCGATCCGAACAAGCCGACCGTGCAGCCGGTGCCTTACGTTGGGGTGCAATACGCGGCGATCCCGGAATTCCAGGGCATCGGCACCACCGTCGGCCAGCAATTTTCGGCTGCACTATCCGGCTCATCGACCGTCGACGCGGCGCTCGCCGCCGCGCAATCCGCCACAGAACGCGAAATGAAGCGCGCCGGCTACATCAAGTAGCTGGCGTCGATCCTTGCGGCGATTCTCCCTATCAGCCGCAAACTGGCTGCCGTCCGCCCTGATAATGCCCGGACGGCAGCCCTCATCGAGTTTCCCTGAGTAAAGGAGGCGGCGGTGGCGACCCAGCAGACACAGGTTCTCGGACGGGCCCTGCTGACTCCGGCTGTGGCATTGCTGTTCATCTGGATGATCGTCCCGCTGGCGATGACCATCTACTTTTCAACGC
>VAZH01000457.1 GCA_005884465.1 Alphaproteobacteria bacterium
TTGTTTGCCTGGGGCACAACGCTGTTGGGCTTGACGCCGATCGATTGGTTCACCGACGCGCCCTTGTTCGCGGTGATCCTGATCGTCGCCTGGGAATGGCTACCGTTTGCGACCCTCATCCTGCTCACGGCGCTGCAGTCGCAGGACGAAGAGCAGAAGGAGGCGGCCGAGATGGACGGCGCGAGCGCGCTTTCGACGTTCATCTATCTCACTCTGCCGCACCTGGCGCGGCCGATCACGGTGGTCATCCTGATCGAAACGATTTTCCTGCTGACCG
>VAZH01000073.1 GCA_005884465.1 Alphaproteobacteria bacterium
AAATTCCCGGCATCGTCCGCCTGCGCTACTCGACCAGCCATCCCCGCGACGTCGATGCGACATTGATCGAGGCCCACAGCGACCTGCCGGCGCTGATGCCGTTCGTGCATCTTCCGGTACAATCCGGCTCCGACCGGATTCTCGCGGCCATGAACCGCAAGCATACCGCCGATGATTACCGCCGCGTCATCGACCGGTTTCGCGCCGCGCGGCAAGATATTGCATTTTCATCGGATTTTATCGTGGGCTTTCCTGGCGAGACCGAGGAAGATTTCCTGGCCACCCTCGCACTGGTCAGGCAAATCGGATACGCTGGCGCCTATTCGTTCAAGTATTCGCCGCGGCCCGGAACGCCGGCGGCGGACATGCGGGAGATGGTGTCAGCGGCTGAGATGGACGAGCGATTGGTGCGGCTCCAGGAATTGATCGACAGCCAGCAATCGGCCTTCAATGTGGCTGTGATTGGCAACACCGTGGATGTGCTCTTTGAGCGCGCAGCCCGCAATCCCGGCCAGATCGTCGGCCGCACCGCCTATCTGCAGCCGACGCATGTGATGGCCTCGCCCGATATTATCGGACAGGTTCTGCCGGTCAGGGTCGAAAGCCTCGAGCGCTACAGCCTGCTCGGCCAGATCGCGCGATCCGCTGAGGCGCGACCCGTGAAAACCGCGTTTTCCCAAATGACATCTCCTCAAATGACAACGGGAACCTGAACCCTTGCCAAAAAGCGCATCGGATTCGCCTTCGCTCGCTCCCAGCCGCAAACTTGACCGCGACATGCAAATCCCGCCCGAGACGCAAGTCGTCATCGACTTCGATGACAATCGCGCCGCCTCGGCGCTGGTCGGACCCTACGGACAGAACCTGGCGCAGATCGAGCGCCGGCTCGGCGTCGTGGTCGATTCGCGCGGCAATCACATCACCATCGCCGGATCGCGCGACGGCTGCGACGCCGCGCGGCGCGTGCTGGAGACGCTTTACACGCAGGCGACGCAGGGCCACGATCTGGCGCAGGGCGATGTCGAGGGCGCGATCCGCGCCGTGATCGCGCAAGGCTCGCTGTTCGAATTCGACGCCAAGACCGTCAAATCGGCATTCGAGACCATCAATTTGCGCAAACGTCCGGTGCGGGCGCGCACGGCAGCCCAGGACTCCTACATTCGCGCGCTCAAGCGCCACGAGCTGGTGTTTGGCATCGGCCCGGCGGGTACCGGCAAGACCTGGCTTGCGGTAGCGCACGCCGCGCAATTGTTCGAACGCAAGGAAGTCGACCGCATTATCCTGTCGCGGCCCGCGGTCGAGGCCGGCGAGCGGCTTGGTTTCCTGCCCGGCGATTTGCGGGAAAAGGTCGATCCCTACTTACGGCCGATTTATGATGCGCTGTACGACCTGATGGATTCGCGGATCGTGGAGCGCGCGTTGCAAGCCGGCGAAATCGAGATCGCGCCGCTGGCTTTCATGCGCGGCCGGACGCTGACCAACGCCGCCATCATTCTCGACGAAGCCCAAAACACCACCGCGATGCAGATGAAGATGTTTTTGACCCGGCTTGGCGAAAACAGCCGCATGATCGTTACCGGCGATCCCAGCCAGGTCGATCTGCCATACGGCCAGACTTCGGGTCTCGCGGAAGCCACAAAACTGCTCGACGGCGTCGAGGGCATTGCGCAGGTGAAATTCACGGCCGAAGACGTGATCCGCCATGAACTGGTGGCGCGGATCGTCGCTGCCTATGAAGGAGTGCCGCAGCGGCCGGCAACCAGCAAGCCCTGATGCGAAAACCTTTCGCCGAGCGCGCGCCGGAGGCGATTTCCGGCCGCAACAGAAATTCCGGACCGATGGCGCAATTTGCCCTTCCCATAACCGAGGTTCTCGTTGTCGCCGACTGCTGGCAGAGCGAGCCGGACGCGGAGGCCGTGATCCAGCGCGCCGTCGCCACCGCGGCCGAGATCGTCAATGCGGACACCGGCGAAGCCGAAATCGCGGTGATGCTGACCGACGACGCCGGAATTCGCACCCTGAACAACAATTGGCGTGGCGTCGACAAGCCGACCAACGTGCTGTCGTTTCCCGCGTTGCCGCAGACCGGCCTAAGCGGCCCGGACGATGCGCCGCGCATGCTCGGCGACATCGCCATCGCTTATGAAACGACGCGCAAGGAAGCTGATGACGACCAAAAGCCGTTCGATCATCATCTCAGCCATCTGGCGGTCCATGGTTTCCTGCACTTGATCGGTTACGACCACGAAAAAGACGACGACGCCGAAGCGATGGAAACGCTCGAACAGGAGATCCTGGCGCAACTCGGCATTCCCGACCCGTATGCGGATCGAGATCCCGACGCGAGGCGGGAGCGGATGGACTGAGATGGCGGACTCCGAACCGACCCACGACAATCCGCGCAATACGCGCAACCTGCCGGCGGTAGTGCCGCAAGGCGAAGTCGAGCGGCCGGCCGCCGACAACTGGCTGACCCGCGCGATCCGCACGCTGTTCGGATGGAAGCCGGGATCGGTGCGCGACGATCTGCAGGTCGTGCTCGATGCCTCTACGCCGGACGAGGTGGGCTTTTCCGCCATCGAGCGCACCATGCTGCGCAATATCCTCAACCTGCATGAACGGCGCATTGCGGACGTGATGGTGCATCGCGCCGATATCGTCGCGGTCAAGCGCGACATTCCGCTCGGCGAATTGATGAGCCTGTTCGAAAGCGCGGCGCATTCGCGCCTGGTGGTCTACAACGAAACCCTCGACGATCCCGAAGGCATCGTCCACATCCGCGATCTCCTGGCGTTCATGACCGCCGAAGCGCGCGTATCGGATACAAACAAGGCCAAGCGCAAGAAGCCCTTCCCGGCCGGTCTCGATCTGCGTGCGGTCGATCTCGCGGTGCCGCTGTCGGAGACCAACATCATTCGGAAACTGCTTTTTGTGCCGCCATCGATGCGCGCGATCGATCTGTTGGCGCAGATGCAGGCCTCGCGCATTCATTTGGCGCTGGTGGTGGATGAATATGGCGGCACCGATGGCCTGGTGTCGATCGAGGACATCGTCGAACAGATCGTCGGCGAGATCGACGACGAGCACGACAGCGACGAGCCGCCGGCGATCATGCGGCAGGCGGACAATTCCTTCATCGCCGACGCGCGCGCCAGCCTCGACGACGTCCGCTCCGTGATCGGCGAGGATTTCGTCACCGGCGAGGCCGGAGAGGAAGTCGAGACGCTTGGCGGCTATCTCGTGACCCATGTCGGCCGCCTGCCGGTGCGCGGCGAAGTCATTTCAGGCCCCGGCAATTTTGAAATCGAAGTGCTCGACGCCGATCCGAGGCGCGTCAAGCGCCTGCGCATCGCGCCGCGCAAGGAACGCGCGCCAGCGCGCACACAGCGCGAGAGCCGCCGCCGCGAAGCCCCGCCGGAGCCGGGTCCCGCACAGGCCAATGATAATGCAAGCCCACCAACCGGCGATGGAGGCGGCTCGCAGTGAAAACCATGGACAAACTTCGCGCGGCCGGTCTTGCGATCATCCTGTCATGGGGCTGGAAACGCGCCGCCATTGCGACCGTCGCGGGGGCGCTGTCGTCGCTCGCGATGGCGCCGTTCAATGCATGGCCCGTTCTGTTCCTGACTTTTCCGGTGATGGTTTGGCTGATCGACGGCGCGGGCGGCGGGCGCCTGCACGGCCTGCCCGCGGCGGCGATGGCCGGCTGGTGGTTCGGCCTTGGCTATTTCGTGCCGGGACTCTACTGGATCGGCTACGCGTTCCTGGTCGACGCGCCGACCTTCGCATGGCTGATGCCGTTCGCCGTACTGGGCCTGCCCGCTTATCTGGCGCTGTTCCCAGCCTTCGGCTTCGGCCTTGCGCGCCTGATCTGGAGCAAGGATGGTTCGCGGGTGATCGCGCTTGCCGCAAGCCTGACGGCAAGCGAATGGCTGCGCGGTCATGTCCTCACCGGCTTTCCATGGAATGCGTTCGGCTACGCGTTGACCAACCCGCTGGCGCTGGCGCAGGTGGCGTCGTTGATCGGCCTGTGGGGCCTGACCTTTCTGAGCGTCGCGATTTTTGCCAGCCCGGCCGTGTTGATCGACGGTAATTCACGCGGGCGAAGACCTTGGGTCGCGCCGGTGGTGGCGCTGCTGGTGCTCGTGGCGATGGGCATTTTCGGTGCGGTTCGCTTAGGTCTGCAGCCGACCACCACCGTTGCGAATGTAAAATTGCGGATCATGCAGCCCAATCTGCAGCAGGACGTCAGGTTCAATTACGCCGCCAAGGCGGAGGTGATGCGAAAATATCTGACGCTCTCCGATCGCGCGTCCGGCCCGCAATCCACCGGCGTGCGCGACGCCAGCATCCTGATCTGGCCGGAATCGGCGTTTCCGTTTTTCCTGACGCGCGAGGCCGATGCGTTGGCGCAGATCGACGATCTGTTGCCCAAGGGCACCATTCTGATCACCGGCTCGGTGCGCGCGCCCGATCTGCCGCCGGGCACCAGGATCACGCGCGCCTACAATTCGATTTACGCCATCGACCATGACGGCACCGTGTTGTCGATTTACGACAAGCTGCACCTGGTGCCGTTCGGCGAGTTTCTGCCGTTCCAGGACGGGATGGAAAAGCTCGGCTTTGTGCAGCTGACCAAGGTTCAGGGCGGATTCATTCCGGGCACGGGGCGCCGCGCGATGGAGATACCAAACGCTCCGCCCGCGCTACCCTTGATCTGTTATGAGGCGATCTTTCCCGATGAAGTGGCCGCGCGCGGCGAGCGTCCCGGCTGGATCATCAACCTGACCAATGACGGCTGGTTTGGAATCTCAACCGGCCCCTACCAGCACTTGCAACAGGCGCGGCTGCGCGCGATCGAGCAGGGACTGCCGGTGGTTCGTGCGGCGAACACGGGCATCTCCGCCGTGATCGATCCGATGGGACGGATCGTCGCACGGCTCGGCCTCGGCGTCGAAGGCGTATTGGATTCGAGCCTGCCGGCTGCAATTGCGCCGACCATATACGCGCGCAGCGGCGATATTCCCACAGCGATGATCGTGGCCGCCGCCTTGATTCTCGTCATTCGCCGGCGCGTCGCTAAGCGAAGCAGGCTTTGACGGTACCAGCGCCTGAGGCATACTCCGTTTTCGTTTTGCCCATCCCCGAGCGTAATCCCAAGGAGTGTTGGAGATGTCGACCAAAGCGCCCAACCCTGTTGACAAATATGTCGGCAGTCGTGTGCGCATGCGCCGGATCATGCTCGGCATGAGCCAGGAGAAGCTTGGCGAAGCATTGGGTCTCACCTTCCAGCAGGTTCAGAAGTACGAGAAAGGCACCAACCGGGTCGGAGCAAGTCGCATCCAGCAGATCTCCGAAATACTTCAAGTGCCGGTATCGTTCCTGTTCGAGGGAGGACCCAGCGGCACCGCGCGCGGCAACGGCAACAGCGAAGGCACCTCGCCGGCTTACGTGTCCGATTTCCTGGCAACCGCGGAGGGCTTGGCGTTAACGCGGGCGTTCACGCGCATTACCGATGCCAAGCTCCGGCGCAGCATTGTCGAAATGGTCGAACAGATCGCCGCGCGCGAAGGGCCGGACAAGCGCTAACGTGTGATTCCGGGACGCGCGTGAGCGCGAACCCGGAATTCTCGAGATTCCCCGATGTGCAATTGCACATCTGAGGTCTGGGCCTAACGGCCCATCCCGGAATGACAAACTCAGGCAACAAACTCAGGCAACAACATGCTGAAAACAGCCACGACCTCTAATCCCTTCGATTCCAGAACCATCCTCGATGGCATCCGCCGCTGGGTCGAGATCGAAACGCCGACGGAAGCCCCCGAGCAGGTCAACAAGCTCGCGACCATGGTCGCGGAGGGCTATCGCGATCTCCCTGCCACCATCGAGCGCGTCGCAGGACATTTCGGCTGCGGCGATCACATCCTGGCGCGTTCGTCGTGGGGCCAGGATGCGCCGGGAATCCTGGTGCTGAGCCACCTCGATACGGTTCATCCCCTGGGATTCATCCAACGCCTGCCGTTCAGAATCGAGGGCGACAGCGCCTTCGGTCCGGGCATTTACGACATGAAGGGCGGCGCCTATCTCGCTTACCATGCGTTCGCGCAGCTTTGTGCGACGCCTGAGCGTTCGCCGCTTGGCGTGACCCAGCTTTACGTCTCCGACGAGGAGATCGGCAGCCCGACCTCGCGCGCGCTGATCGAGGCAGAGGGACGCAAGGCGAAATATGTGCTGGTCACCGAGCCCGCCCGCGACGGCGGAAAAATCGTCACCGGGCGCAAGGGCGTCGCGCGCTTCGAGATCTTGGTCAAAGGCGTGCCCGCCCACGCCGGCACGCGGCCCGAGGACGGCCGCAGTGCGATCCGCGAGCTCGCCAATATCATTCAAGCGCTCGAAGCCATGAACGACCTGAAGCGCGGCGTGACCGTCAATGTCGGCGTTGTCAGGGGCGGCACCAGACCGAACGTCATTGCGGAAGAGGCTTATGCCGAGGTCGATCTTCGCGTTCCCTCGATCGCGGACGGCGACGATCTCGTTCCGAGAATCCTGAACCTGAAATCGCGTACCGAAGGCGTCAGCGTCAAGGTCGTCGGCGGTTTGAACCGGCCTCCTTACGAGAAGGGCAATGCCGGTGCCGCGCTGTACGAACATGCCAGGGAGCTCGCCGCCGAAATCGGCTTCGATCTGGTGGATACATCCACCGGCGGCGGTTCCGACGGCAATTTCACCGCACCTCATACGGCGACGCTCGACGGCCTCGGCGTTGATGGCCAGGGCGCGCATACCCATTATGAGCAGCTGTACATTTCGTCGATCGAGCCGCGGGCGCGGCTGTTACATCGGCTGTATCAGACGCTGCGATGAGTGTTGCAACCCGCGATGGAACGAAAAGCGATGCGCCGTCCGACGATGGGGTCGCCGCGCAACCGCGCGGTACATTGTTCGGGCGGCGCAAGGGCCACAAGCTCCGCGCGCATCAGGCCGATCTGATCGAACATTTGCTGCCGCGGCTTTCGCTCGACATCGCCGGCCCCAGCCCACCCGATCTCGCTGGCCTGTTCGATCCGTGGGCCGATGAAATCAGGCTCGAAATCGGATTCGGCGGCGGCGAACACTTGATCGCGGAAGCGCGCGCCTTCGCCAAAGTCGGCTTCATCGGTTGCGAGCCTTACGTCAACGGCATGGCGAAGATCCTGACACAGATCGAGGCGCATAACATCGGCAACGTCAGGCTCTTCGCCGGCGATGCCACTGAGCTGCTGGCGTGGTTGCCACCACATTCGCTGGCGCGGATCGACCTGATCCATCCCGATCCCTGGCCGAAGCGGCGGCACTGGAAGCGGCGCTTCGTGCAGGATGCAACGGTCGACGCCATGGCGCGGGTCCTAAAACCGGATGGTGAATTTCGCTTCGTCAGCGACATCGACCATTATTGTGCATGGGCGCTCGCCCATCTCGCGCGCTCGCCCGATTTCGTCTGGACCGCGAAGCGGGCCGATGACTGGCGCCTGCCATGGGCCGATTACACGATGACGCGCTACGGACGTAAAGCCGAGCGCGAAGGCCGCCATGCGGCTTATCTCCAGTTCCGGAAAGTCGGCTAGCCGCCGTCATTCCGGGGCGAGGCGGAGCCTCGAACCCGGAATCTCGAGATTCCCCGATGTGCAATTGCACATCTGGGGTCTGGTGCTTACGCACCATCCCGGAATGACGGTCTCTGTAACATTCACGCCGATTGGCGGGTCTGCCAGAAATTCACCACCCGCTGCGCGGTCGAAGGCATCAGGCGCGCGAAATTCACTCGCGTGCTCTCGATGTCCGTTGGAGACGGCACCCGGTGTGCGCCCAACCGAAGCAGGATCAGGGCACGCACGGTAGCCCATTCGAGACCGACCACCTTGCCAACGATCAGGATCGGATCGTAACGCTCGCCCGTAATCAGGCGGTCGAGGGTTGCGACTCGCACCCCCGACATTGCGGCTAGCGCGGCAATCGATTCCTCGTATTTGAAGGCCTTGGCAAAGCCGAGCAGCGCGGCTTCGTTCAGCTCACCGGCGCTATGCAGCGCGAGGATCGTGCGCTGCGCCGGCGCGAAGTCGCGGCGGCTCTCGACCGGCTCGGGGACGCCGGAAATTTCGCTCATCGCCTGCTTGATCGCGGCCTGCCTGGTGGGCTTGACCACCTCGAACAGGCGGCGGCGAATGATATCGATCGAGCCTGCCAGAAGATCCTTCAACTGCTGATCCGAGAGATCGTCGCGCTGACCAACCTTCAGCGTCAGGACCCCGTCCTGGCCGGCGCGCGTGATCAACACCGAATATCCGGTTTGTGAGAAAACCGCCCCGGCATTGCCGGCGGCACGCCTGACTACCTCGCGGTCGCCGCGCCGCACGATGACGTCGGTGACACCGGAAGAAAGCGTCGGCCGCTCTGACATTGCCAGCAGATGACCTTGGCCTTTGATTCGTGCAATGTCGATCAAGGCGCCCTCATCGATGACAGGCGATCGGCGAAGCAGCGGCCCCGCAATCAATATCTCGTCCTCGCGCGCGAGCTGCCCGACCAGCCCGCGCGGCGCGTTGACAATGACCGACAACCGCTCTGCCAGCTCAACACGCGAGGCAATTTCGGTGTCCGGAACGAGGTTGATCAGGGCGCCGTCAAACAGATCGACATGATCGGGCCGCAGAGTAGCAACCGCCTCGAAGTACAGCTCGGCGATCCGGCGCGCCGCCTCGGCGCGGCGATTGGGATCGCCGTGTTTGATGATTTCATCGAGCCCGGGGATCAGCGAGGTTGCGACTGTCATCAAAACATACCTAGGCCCGCCACAGCGGCGAGTTTTCCGGCAATTTAGGTGGGCTTGGTGAAGGAAGGGTTAGGCCCGAAATCCGACCCAAAATATCCCAAAATGCCTGCTGTCAGGCCTCACGGGCCTTGCCGGACCGCGGGAAAATCGCTATATCAGCGGCAACTTATGGTTCTCATACGATCGCGTATTGAGAGTGGGCCCCTCGGGACCCGCTCTTTTTTATTACCTGATCGAGCCCGACGCAGAAAACGGCGCTGGGTCCGGCTCAGGTAGCCCAGCCGGACCGGCTTTTCGGCCCGGCCTCACCCAACGCAAGTTAGACAGCCTTTTGACCTTGGATATGACCGATCCAATTTCTGGTTCCGTAGATGCCGATCTGCTTGCCGAGCCGCGCCTGGTTGTCGAGCCGGGCATGGCGGCGCGGGTGTCGGCGGTCGCAGGCCCGGTGCTGCAGGGCATGGGTTATCGGCTGGTGCGGATCAAGATATCCGGAGAATCCGGCTGCACGGTGCAGATCATGGCGGAGCGGCCCGACGGATCGATGCAGATCGAGGATTGCGAGGCGATCTCGAGGGCGCTGTCGCCGGTGCTCGACGTCGCCGATCCGATCGACCGGCCCTACCGCCTTGAGATTTCCTCGCCGGGGATCGACCGGCCGCTGGTGCGCCGCTCCGATTTCGAACGCTATGCCGGCCATCTTGTGAAGATCGAGATGGCGGTCGCGGTATCCGGCCGCAAGCGTTTTCGCGGCACGCTTGGAGGCATCGAGGGCGATGTCGTACGGCTGCATCGCGATGACACGCCCGCGGGGGAAGATGACGATATTGTGCTCGTGATGGAAGATATCGCGGAGGCAAGGCTGGTTCTGACCGACGAGTTGATCGCGGAATCGATGCGGCGCGGCAAGGCTGCGGAGCGCGAGCTGCGCCGCAATCTCGGCCTCGCGCCGCCACCGCCGCCCCATGCCAGGAAAAGCGACCCTTCGAAAAGCAATAAACCGAAGCCGAAACTGAAGCCTGAAAGCATGCGCAAGAACGCCCCGAAAAACACCAAGCAACACCGCCTCGCCGCCGAAAGAGGGCGCAGGGGCGAAATCGATCCCACCAGAGGAGACTAAAGCCATGGCAGCTGTCAGCGCCAATAAACTCGAATTGCTGCAGATCGCGGATGCGGTCGCGCGCGAAAAATCGATCGACCGCGGCATCGTGATCGCGGCAATGGAAGACGCCATCGCCAAGGCCGCCCGCGCCCGCTACGGCAGCGAGACCGACGTTCACGCCGAGATCGACGCCAAGAAGGGCGAGCTGCGGCTGTCGCGCCACATGCTGGTGGTCGAGCAAGTCGAGAATTCGGCGAACCAGATTTCGCTGGAAGACGCCCGGCGTGCCAATCCCGGCGCGCAGATCGGCGACACCATCGCCGACACCCTGCCGCCGCTGGAATATGGCCGGATCGCCGCGCAATCGGCCAAGCAGGTGATCGTGCAGAAGGTGCGCGAGGCCGAGCGCGACCGGCAGTACCAGGAATTCAAGGACCGCATCGGGGATATCGTCAACGGCATCGTCAAGCGCGTCGAATATGGCAGCGTCATTGTCGATCTCGGCCGCGGCGAAGCCATCGTGCGCCGCGACGAGATGCTGCCGCGCGAGGTATTCCGCAACGGCGACCGCGTCCGTGCCTACATTTTCGACGTGCGGCGCGAAACAAGGGGACCGCAGATTTTCCTCTCCCGCACCCATCCGCAATTCATGGCGAAACTGTTCGCGCAGGAAGTGCCGGAAATCTATGACGGTATCGTCGAGATCAAGGCGGTGGCCCGCGATCCAGGGTCGCGCGCGAAAATCGGGGTGATTTCGCGGGATTCATCGGTCGATCCGGTCGGCGCCTGCGTCGGCATGCGCGGCTCGCGCGTGCAGGCCGTGGTCAATGAATTGCAGGGCGAAAAGATCGACATCATTCCCTGGTCGCCCGACATCGCGACCTTTGTCGTCAACGCGCTGGCGCCGGCCGAAGTCGCCAAGGTCGTGATCGACGAGGACCGCGAGCGGATCGAAGTCGTGGTGCCCGACACCAACAACCAGCTGTCGCTGGCGATCGGCCGGCGCGGGCAGAACGTGCGCCTCGCCTCGCAATTGACCGGCTGGGATATCGATATTCTCACCGAGCAGGAAGAATCCGAGCGCCGTCAGGCCGACTTCGAGAATTCCACGCGCGTGTTCATGGAATCGCTGAACGTCGACGAAGTGGTCGGCCAATTGCTGGCCTCGGAAGGTTTTACCTCGGTGGAGGAACTGGCGCTGGTCGACGTCAAGGAACTGGCCGGCATCGAAGGTTTCGACGACGAAACCGCCAACGAACTACAGAGCCGGGCCCGTGAATATCTGGAGCAGCTCGAAAGCGAGCTCGAAAACAAACGCAAGGAACTCGGTGTGGATGATGGCTTGAAGACGGTGCCCGGCGTGACCTCGAAGATGCTGGTGAAATTCGGCGAGAACGACATCAAGACGGTCGAGGATCTCGCCGGTTGCGCCACCGACGACCTGATCGGCTGGACCGAACGCAAGGAAGGCGGCGAGCCGACCAAGCATCCCGGCATTCTCGATTCCAACGAAATCTCGCGCGACGATGCGGAGAGCATGATCATGCAGGCGCGCGTCATCGCCGGCTGGATCACCGAGGCCGATCTCGCCAAAAAGACCGAGCAGGCCGAGGCCTCCGAAGAGCAGCCGGTCTAACGCGCGTGTTCCGCAAAAGTGGACACCGGTTTTGCGCACCGAACTCGCGCAAATGATAGGAGCCATGTCACGCGCATGCTTGCCTTCGCTGATCCCGACCTCGACAATGGACCGCGGACCGACAGGTCCGCGACCATGCGGATGTGCGCGGTCATGCGGCAGGTGCGGCCGATCGACGAGCTGATCCGGTTTGTGGTGTCGCCCCAGGGCGAGGTGGTCCCGGATCTGAAGCGCAAGTTGCCCGGCCGGGGCCTGTGGGTTTCAGCCTCGCATCAGGCGGTTGCAGAAGCCGTCCGGCGTAACCAGTTTAGCAAGGGCTTCAAGCGCGACCTCCGCGTCGCGCCGACGCTCGCCGCAGATACGGAACGCTTGCTGGTACGCAGCGTCATCGACGCGCTCGCCATGGCCGCCAAGGCCGGGCAGGTCGTGTCCGGCTTCAGCAAGGTCGAGGGTGCCCTCGAGCAGGGCCACGTCGAGGCGCTGATCCATGCCTCCGACGGGGCAATGGACGGAATCCGGAAATTGGACGCCATCGCCCGGCAAAACGCCGGGATTAACGATGAATCGCGCAAATTTCCGGCTGTCACGGTGCTGACCTCGGAGCAATTGGATTTGGCACTGGGCCGGTCAAATGTGATACATGCTGCGCTGCTCGCGGGCCCGGCGAGCAAGACGTTGCTGTCGCGCAGCCTTGTTCTGGTCCGATACCGGATGGCGGATGACGACGGGACAGCCGGCAATGCGGCCAAGAATTCGCCGATACAGACTGTGCGGACACGCACGACTTAAACAGGATTAGGACTGCTGAATGGTCGATACGAAATCTCCTGGCGACAAGACACTTAGTGTGCCGACCAAGACCTTGACGCTCAAGCCGCGCGTCGAGACCGGCACCGTGCGCCAGAGCTTCAGCCATGGCCGGACCAAGCAGGTGGTGGTCGAAAAGCGCGGCAAGCGCCGCATCCCCGGCGAGGCACCCGCGACTGAAACGCCTGCGGCCGAGCCGACCGCCAAGGCGGCGCCGGCCAAGCCGCTTGCCCGTCCCGCGACCCCGTCGGCTGCGCCGCGCGCCGGTTCGGGCGTCGTGCTGCGGACGCTGACCGAGGACGAGCGTACCGCGCGCGCCAGCGCGCTTGCCGACGCCAAAATGCGCGACGTCGAAGAACGGCGCCTGGCGGAAGAGGAAGCCAAGCGCCGCAACAGCAGGGAAGGCATCGAGCAGGCCGAGCGCGAGGCCGCCGAAGCCCGCCGCAAGGCCGAAGAAGAGCGCCACCGCCAGGATGAGGAGGCCAAGCGCAAGGCCGAACTCGAAGCCAAGAAGCGATTTGGCGAAGCCGAAGCTCGCGCCGCAACCACGGCTCGTGCAATTCCCGCCGCGCGGGCGCCCGGCATCGCCGCCGACATCTCCGACGAGGACGAAGGTCCGCGCCAGATCCGTCGCGGCCCCGGCGGCGCGCTCCGTCCTGCGGCGGCGCCAAAGACCACCGCCAAGCCCGCGCCGCAAAAGCAGCGCGGACGCCTGACGCTGGTGACCGCGCTCAATGCCGATGACGTGCGCGAACGCTCGATCGCTTCGTTCCGCCGCCGCACCCAGCGCCTGAAGGGGCATCAGTCGAACGAGCCGAAAGAAAAGCTCGTTCGCGAGGTGATCATCCCGGAAGTTATCAATATCCAGGAACTCGCCAACCGCATGTCCGAGCGCGCGGTCGACGTCATCCGGCTTTTGATGAAGCAGGGCGCGATGCACAAGATCACCGACGTGATCGATGCCGACACCGCGCAATTGATTGCCGAGGAAATGGGCCACACCGTCAAGCGCGTGGCCGCGGCGGACGTCGAGGAAGGCCTGTTCGACACCGTCGACGATTCGACCGATACCGAACCGCGTTCGCCGGTGGTGACCGTGATGGGCCACGTCGACCACGGCAAGACCTCGCTGCTCGATGCGCTTCGCCATGCCAACGTGGTTTCAGGCGAA
>VAZH01000458.1 GCA_005884465.1 Alphaproteobacteria bacterium
GCATTGACCCAGTTGTCGTCCCGGCGAACGCCGGGACCCATACCGCGTGATCTACCTTTTTTGCGCAGGGGCTAGTTGCTTCTCACCCACTAAACCCTGTGGCTATGGGTCCCTGCTTTCGCAGGGACGACGGGGAGAGAGTTGTGCCGAACGAGGAGGAGTGAAAATCACCTCTCCCCCACCCGCGCCAGCAGCGCCAGGCCCGCCACGAAGAACACCACCAGCACCGCCATGCCCGCCTTCTGGCTTGCGGTGATTGCGGTGATCGCGCCGATCAGCAGCGGCCCGACGAAGGAGGTGACCTTTCCAGTCAGCGCGAACAGCCCGAAATATTGCGCGACGCGGTCTGGCGGCGCCAACCGTATCAGAAGCGTCCGCGACGCCGCCTGCAGCGGGCCGCCGGCGGCGCCGATCAGGCATCCGAGCAAGAGATAAGCGCGCTCCGCGGCGCCGGAAAACAGCGCGCCATCCGGCCCCGGCGGTGTAACCTTGACGAAGAAAATCGAATCCTTGTCCACCAGCAGGATCGCAACGATCGACGACAGCAGGATCAGCATGCTGCCCGTGATCACGCGTTTCGGTCCGAGTCTGTCGTCGAGCTTGCCGCCGAGCCAGGCGCCGAACGTGCCGGCGATGGCCAGGATGATACCGAAGCTCCCGATCTGAATGGTGCTCCAGTTGAAGGTGCCGGCGGCGTAGATGCCACCGAACGCGAACAGCGACACCAGCCCATCGGTGTAGATCATGTTGGCGAGCAGGAACGCGGCAAGCGATTTCCGCTTCGGCAATTCGGAGAGCGTTTGCCGCAAGTCCGCCAATCCCTCGCGCAGCGCTTCGCTCATCCGGCGTTTTGCCGGATAGTCCGGCGTCAGCAGGAACATCGGCAGCACGAAGACGATGAACCAGATTCCAGTCAGCGGACCGGTGATGCGGTCGCCCTGATGGGTGACGGGGTCGAGGCCGAACAGCGGCAGGAATCCGAACAGCGTGCGCCCGGTCTCGGGGCTGGCGGCGAGAAAGCCGAGCACCAGGATAAGACTCAAGATTCCGCCGACATAGCCGGTGGCCCAGCCAGTGCCGGACAATCGCCCGATCTGGTCCGGCGGCACCAGCGTCGGCATCATCGCATTATTGAAGACGGTGGCGAATTCGACGCCGATGGTCGCTAGCCCGTAGGCCAGCAGCAGCGGTGGAATCACGCTGACATCGCCGGGCTTGCCGAACCACATCAGACAAGATCCGATCACCAGCAGCGCGCCGAACGCCGCGATCCACGGCTTGCGGCGGCCGCTCGCATCCGCAATCGCCCCCAGCACCGGTGACATCGCCGCAATCATCAGCCCTGCAGCTGCGGTCGCAAATCCCCACAACGCCTGTCCGCTGGCGGGATCGGACGCCACATGGGTGGCGAAATAGGGGGCGAACACGAAGGTGGTGATCAGCGTGAAATAAGGCTGCGCCGCCCAATCGAAGAAAATCCAACTGATAACGGCTGAGCGCCGAGGATAAGTCTGCTGCATGTCAGCGATGGGTGTATCCGAAGTGACGACCGCCATACTCGAAAATGTCCTGCCAAATCACCATCACGAGGAGGCGTTTTGCCTGTTGCAGCGGAATCCATATAGCATTCGGGGCGGCAGCGGCTGTGCCGTATTTGCCGGGCTTGGATCCGCGGCGGAATTTAGATGGCGTTCCTTACAGAACGGCGCTGGATATTGGCGACAATCCTGCTGGTTGTCGCCTATTGCGTGCCGGCTGCTGCGCAGGAGCAGCGCCGCGGCTTTTACACGCCTGCCGCCAGCGACGCTATTCATGCCGTGGTCGCCGAACACGGCATGGTCGTTGCTCAGGAGAAGATAGCCGCACGACTAGGTGCCGATGTGCTGCGGCGGGGCGGCAACGCGGTGGATGCCGCGGTGGCAACCGGCTTTGCCCTGGCCGTGACCTATCCGCGCGCGGGAAATATCGGCGGCGGCGGCTTCATGATCATCCATTCGGCGGAACGCCAGGCGGACGTCGCCATCGACTATCGCGAGACCGCGCCGGGCGCGATGACACGCGACATTTTCCTTGGGCCCGATGGCAAGCCCGATAGCGCGAAGTCGCGCGATTCCGCGCTCGGCATCGGTGTGCCCGGCACGCCAGCGGGATTGACGCTGGCGCTGGAGAAATATGGCTCGGGCAAGTTTGCGCTTGCGGATCTGCTGAAGCCGGCGATCGATCTGGCGCGCGACGGCATTGTCCTCACCGATGACAATGCCGACACCTTGCCGGACTGGTATCGGCGGCTGGCGCGCTGGCCGGCGTCGGCAAAAATATTTTCCCGCGTCGACGGCACGTCGTTGCGCGAAGGAGACACGCTTGTTCAGACCGATCTGGCGGCGACACTCTCGGCGATCGCAGTACGGGGACGGCGCGGATTTTATGAGGGACCGGTCGCGGAGAAACTGGCCGCCGCAATTCGGGACGCCGGCGGCATTATGACAACGGAGGATCTCAAGTCCTACCAGGCTGTCGTCCGCGCCCCGGTGCGCGGCAGCTATCGCGGATATGATATCCTCGCGATGCCGCAGCCGTCTTCCGGCGGCGTCGTGCTGCTGGAGACGTTGAACATCCTCGAAGGGTTTCCGATGCGTGAGATGAAGCAGGGCTCCGCGCCTTCGTTGCATGTCATGATCGAAGCGATGAAGCGCGGCTATGCCGACCGCGCGCGCTATCTCGGCGATCCCGCCTTCGTCAATGCGCCGGTCGCGACCCTGATCTCGAAGGAGTACGCGGCGAAGCAGCGCGCCAGCATCGATCCCGACCGTGCCACGCCGTGGACCGATGCGCTGTCGGCGACACCCCCGCGCGAAGGCAGCAACACCACGCATTTTTCGGTAGTCGACAGCCGCGGCAATGCGGTCAGCAA
>VAZH01000459.1 GCA_005884465.1 Alphaproteobacteria bacterium
CGTTGCAATTCATTGAGCACAAACGCGCCACGCTCCCAGCCGTCATCGCCCGGCTTGACCGGGCGATCCAGTATTTCAGAGACGCCAGTGATGGAATCGAGAAGCCGCGGCGTACTGGATACCCCGCTGAAGCCTGTCATCGGGCTCGCCGAAGGCGAGACCCGGTGGCGGGGTATGACGACCGTGTGTGAAGCAAGTTCGTCCGCTGTAGCTCAACGAGCGAAGGCCGAAACGACGAAGCAATCGATGGAAACGCAGGCGGATGATGGCTGAATGAATCACGAAGCGTGCCGCCGCCATTCAAGCCAGCAGCAACAGCCCGCCGGCCAGGACAAGCGCCAACGTCCAGATTAGGTCGATGTTGAACCAGGCGCGACGCAGGATTTCGAGCCCGATCCACTCATAGACGGCGACCGCGACAGCCGTGGTCACGGTCAGCATCGCCAGCGTGTGAATCCCGATGGCCAGCAGTGCGGTGAGCACTGGGCCGATAGAGGATGGCTGCGAGGCCGCCGGAAAACACAGCGGCATCAGCAGTGGCCACAGCATCAGACCCGCGCCGTGCGTGGTCGCCATCAGAAACGACCACACCGCGAGCGCCGCCAGTCCCGCCTGCATCCCGACGCGCACGCGATGCCGATGCCCATAGCGCCAGTGATAAAATGCCCAACCGATCAGGAACAGACCGGCGCCGATGCGGACCGCGCGCAGATCGATCACGAAGCCAGCCCAGAGGAACACACCGGCCACCATCGCGATCGAGAGCGCGTGCCCGAGCGCAACGGGAAGCGGGGACAGCCATACGATGCGCCGGCTATGACGATGAAGTCCCAGCGCGACCGCGAACAGCCAGCCCATCGCCGGATTGAGACCGTGAAAGGCGCCAAGGCCGGCGAGCGCGAGCCATGGCCACAACTCGGTAGGGACAGGGCTCATGCGTCGCTATTCCGACCTGTCGCGGCTTCGGATCTGTGCCGTGCGCCGGATGCAGCCAATTCGATCTGGCTGCATCCTGTGTTCGTGGCCCGCGCGATCGATGATCCGCCTATCTGGTCACGGATAGCAATAGGAATCCGACGAACAGTCGCCGCCTTCAAGCCGCACCTGGTGCGGCCGGTGCGACGCCGGCCACTCCACGAAGAATTTCGAATCGAAGCCGATGCCGCCTTTCGGATCGGCGTCGAGCTTGACCATCCACCCCTCGATGCCATCGGGATAGAACTGTGGGTCGATGGCGCCGTACAGCGAATTGGTGAAATAGACCCGCCGCCCGTCGCGACTGATCTCCACCATCTGCGGGCCGCCGCTGAGCGCGCCGTTCCTGGCAGCGGGATGCGTCGCCTTGGACACGATGCCGCCGATGCGCACCTTGCCGGTCAGCTTCGGCTTGAACGGATCGGAGACGTCGTATTGCTGCAGGTCGCCCGTACCCCAGCAGGCGACATAGAGAAACTTGTCGTCCATCGACAGATCGATGTCGGTGACCAGCGGCGGGCAGGCCTTGAATCCCTTGAGCACCGGGGGCAGTTGATCTTCGCTCGCGGGTTCAGCCGGGATCTCGATCACCTTCTGCACCGCCCACTTGTCGCCGTCGCGATACCAGGTCCAGATCGAGGACGACAGGTTCTCGAGGCTCACCACGCAGTTGACGAAGCCGTAGGCCTTGGTTGGATCGTGGGCCGGCCGGAGTTCGAACACGAGCTGGTACTTGTCGCCGAAGTCGATGGTCTGCAGATGCTTGCGCTTCTGCAAATCCCAGAAATGCAGCCGCCTGCCGTATTTGGCGCCAAGCAGCACTTCCGGGATCAACCCGTTCTCGAATGTGTCGGGCGTGCCCCACTCGCTGGTGACCAGCGTGTCGTGGCCGAGGTGCCACCAGGCATCATAAGCGAAATATTGAGGCCCGCGATCCATCTCCCATTGCCCGAGCACGTCGAAGGTCTCGTGATCCATCAGGAAGATGCCGCCCGGTCCCTTGCCCTCGCGGTTGCCGAGGGCGGCGACATAGATGCCCTCGGGGCCGCAATGCACCGTATGCGGGCGCGTGTAACCGGCCTTGTCGGCGACTTCGTCCGGCTCAATCACCCTGACGATCTTCGGATTTCTCGGATCGGGCTTGGTGTCGAGGATGTGAATGCGCGAAGACCTCAAGCCCGGCACCACCAGATAGCGGCGCTCGACATGCGGATGCGGCGCGTTGGGACACAGGCAGGAGGAGCAAGCATTCCAGCCGAAATGATGCAGCTCATCACCGGCGTTGGGCATCGGCGTCGTGCTGATGATCTTGGAGTAGGATTTTGACTTGGGATCGACGTCGACGACGGCGATCGCGTCGGGCGTCTTTCGGTTGGGATCGAACGCGGCGACGTAAGCCACGGTCTCCGGGGCGGCCTTCGAGGCCATGCGCGGGGAGGGATAGAAGCTGGGATCGGGTTTCCACGTTGCCATGTGCAGTGCTCCCTGGGTCATTGTCCATTTGAACAAACCAAAGCCCGCGGATGCCCCCACAGCCGCAGGATCTTTTGTCACTGGGCTAGTCTTGCGAAAGCGATCTTAAACCGAACGGACGGCATCGGGCAGCCGAAAAATTGCGGTGCGGCGATTTGTTTCCGCTCGAAGCGCGGCCGTTCATTCCGTGCCGCAATGAGTTTGCGACCGCAAAGTGCTTGCCGCCGCGTCGCGAAACCAATGGCTATTTTGGCGGGCTCACATTCGCGGTGAGCATCTTCACGCGCCACACTTCGCCGTCACGGACAAGCACCCAGCCGAAGCGTCCGCCGGTCTGTTTGCCGGCCACCTCGCCGGAGCCGATCAAAGCATAATCACCCGCAGCCCAAACGGCGTTGCCGGCTGCCCCGGCGTCGTTCGTCGTGACCGTTTCCTTGGTCCAACCCGCTTTCATGCGGCCGGCGAGCGCCTTTTCGATCGCCTCGCGTCCTTTGACCACGGCACCGGAGGGAGCGTTGAAGACACCATCCTGGGTAAACAGTCCGGCAAGAGCGGTGGCATCGCCCGCATCATAAGCCGCGACCCATTTGGCCGCGAAATCGTCAGCGGTCTTCTTCGCGTCCTGTGCGCAGGCAGTGGAAGCCGAAATGATCAAAACGAACAGGGTCAAAAAGGAACGGGAATTCATTTATCCCTCCAATGATTATTGGGGTTTAATGGTCGAATATTCTATTGCGTGCCTTGTTCATGTCAACGCGATGCAAATGCCGTCTCCTCCCGTCGTTCGAATGGTTACTGGTGCCCGGTTTCGGCAGTCCATGACCCGGAATAGGCTCTTGCAAACCTTCCGTGCCAGGATGCAGACTGTGAGAGCTTGATTAGGTGTCAACGTCTACGGTTCTGCGCCCGACTGGAGTTCACGGTCGCGCACCGAACGAGAGGAGC
>VAZH01000460.1 GCA_005884465.1 Alphaproteobacteria bacterium
CGTTCGCCCAGCCGCTGTAGAACGCAAGATGCGTGATGATCTCCGAGATCTCCGACGGTTTCACTCCGCTGTCGAGCGCGAGTCCGAGATAGTACGGGAGTTCCACGGTCTGGTTGCGCGCGATCAGGGCGGCGACCGTGACGATGCTGCGGTCCCGCGGCGGCAGACCTGGCCGTTTCCAGAGATCGCCTATAACAACGGTCTGGCCGTACTTTTCGAGAGCGGGCGCGACCGCCCGAAGGTCTTCGGTCATCGGCATCGCAGTTGATCCTTTCGTTGTCGTCGGCTCTGCTCGGACTGCCGTCGAGGCAATGAGGCATAAGCACGTGATGATTGTCGGAAGCCGCTTCATGCAACCCTCTCTTGTGAGTTCGCGAATGTGATCAGCCGCAGCGCGATTCCCGTTGCGCAAAGGACGATCAGTGCGCTCGCAAGGAATACGGCGTTCAGGCCTGCTTCACCGGCAACCAGTCCGAGGATCGGAGCCGATACTCCGAGAGCCAGGTCGAGACAGGCGGTATAGGCGCCCATCGCAAGACCGCGGTTCTCGGCTGGCACGCGGCGGACGGCCTCGACGCCGAATGCGGGATACACAAGGGAGTAGCCAAGCCCGGCCAGTCCTGCGCCGGCGAATGCCATCGCCGGGCTTGGCGCGAGCCAAATCAAGCTCTGTCCTGCCGCTTCGATCAGGACGCACACCAACGCTATCCGTGGGCCATCGATCCTATCGGGAAGATGGCCGAACAGGACCCGTCCGAGCACGAAGGCAGTGCTGACGGCAGTTAGAGCGATCCAGGCGGCGGTCCAGCCGTTCCTTGCAAACAGCAACACGATGAATGTCGTGATAGAGCCGAAGCCGACGCTGCTGAGCGCAAGACCGAGGCCGGGCAGCCAGACGGCGCGGAGCACGCCGAACACCGCCGGACGCGCATGCGGCGATCCGGGCACATATTCGAGCGACGCAACCAGCAGCAGGTTGAGGAGCGGGATCAGTATCGTCGCGAGGGCAACCGGCGCGAAGCCGTGGACCGAGTAGAGAAAGCTCCCTGCGGGAGCGCCGGCCGCGAAAGCGACGTACATGGCCGTGCCGACCCAAGCCATCACCTTGCCGGCGTTCTTCTGTCCGGCCAGTGCCAGCCCCCAGTTCAGTGCACCCGCCACCAAAAAGCTCTCGGCGCCCCCCAAAAGGGCGCGGCCCAGAAGAAGGACCGCGAGCGAGAGCGCTGGCGTTGCCAGCAAGGCGGTCGACATCAGATAGAGAACACCCGCTGCACTGGCGGTCACCAATCCGGCAATCACCACGCGCTTGGCGCCCCGGCTATCGGCGAGGTGGCCCGCGGTGAAGCGGGAAATAAGGGACGCGGCGAACTGACTGCCGGCGACGAGCCCGACCAGGAAAGTGCCGTACCCCAGTCCTTGGTGGACGTGCAACGGCAGCACCGGCATGGCTATTCCGATCACCAGATAGCCGGTGAAGATCACCGTCATCACGGTCGCGAATGGGCCCGTGATCGAAGGCGCGCCGATGTGGTCTTGGGATGTCATCACGGTCATCGAACCGATCCTTGTCGCCGGGGCGTCCATCCGGTCGGCCCCAACCTATGACTTCCCGAACGCAGAGATTAGATGATAAAAAGTGAATGCAATTATTAGACAGGCTTATCAATGGATCGGGACAACGCGAGCGATCTCCTCGCCTTCCTTGCGGTGGCAAGGGAACACAGCTTTACGCGGGCTGCGGCCAAGCTCGGGATGTCGCAGTCCGCTCTCAGCCAGATCATCCGCGGACTCGAGGAACGCATCGGCGTCAGGCTGCTCAATCGCACTACGCGCACGGTAACACCGACGCAGGCCGGCGAGCGACTATTCCGAAAGATTGGGCCCAAGTTCGATGAGATGGATGTCGAATTGGCGGCTTTGAGCGAACTGCGCGAGAAGCCGGCGGGCACGATCCGCGTAACCGCGACCGAATACGCTGCCCAGGCGATACTGCTACCAGCGTTGGCCAAGATTCTTCCGAATTACCCCGACATCAAGGTCGAGGTGTTCATCGACTACGGTCTGACCAACATCGTCGCCGCGCAGTACGATGCTGGGATTCGGCCGGGCGAGTTGGTGGCCAAGGACATGATCGCGGTGCGGGTCGGTACGGATCAGAGAATGGCCGTCGTGGGCTCGCCCTCCTACTTCGCGAACCGGAATAAGCCTCGCACGCCTCAAGATCTTACCGGGCACAACTGCATCAATCTTCGCCTGCCCACGCACGGCGGCAGCTTGTACGCCTGGGAATTCGAGAAGAACGGACGCGAACTGAACGTTCGCGTAGAAGGACAGCTCGTCTTCAACGGCGCAAGCGCGCTGCTTGACGCGGCCCTGCAAGGCTTCGGCCTGGCTTACCTGACGGAAGGTCACGTGCAGCCGTACCTTTCGGGTGGTCAGCTTGTTCGGGTCCTGTCGGATTGGTGTCCGCCTTTTTCGGGATATCACCTATCCGAGCCGCCGGCAACCATCTCCGGCATTTTCCTTGCTCGTCGATGCGCTTCGCTTTCGGCGATAGACTCAGCTAGTCCGGTTTGGCGAAGAGCTCATGTTCTTGCGAGGTTAGCGTTTGGCCATTGCAGCCGATCGGCATGGTCTCTGAACCAACGTCGGCTTCCGGCACATCGCGACATTTGGCTGCACCGCCGAGATCGGTCGCTATCGGGGGAAAGCGGACATCAAGAAGGTCTCACCAAAAGACCTCGATTTATTGGTATGCGCCCCAGCTCTTTTCTTGTTTCGGTATCTGACGCCGTAGTTCATCAATGAAGGCGAGAAGATGAACTGCCCGGCCAGACTACAGGCAGGTCACGCGCTCGGCGGCGATGTAGCCGAACAGCAAGCCGACGCCGAGCAGCAGCACCAGCCCCGCCGCACCGAATTCCAGGCCGCGCATGATGAGCGCGCCGCCGCCTTCGCTGGCACCGCTCAAGCGCCGCGCCAGGTCTTTTGCGGACACGGCGAGAACGGCAATGGTCGCCACCGTGATGGCGGTGCCGAGCCCCATCACCAAGGTCGCGGCGATGCCCGCCCAGAACATGCCCTGCGCCAGCGCGAACACCAGAACCAGGATCGCGCCCGAACACGGCCGGAGACCGACGGCGAAAATCGTGCCAAAACCGCGCCGCCAGCCGCCGGGACCGGCGAGTTCGCGTGGAACAGGACCATGAGAATGGCCGCAATGCTCATCATGAACGTGATCGTGGGCGTGATCGTGCCCGTGGGCCCGTGGTGAGCATGGTCGTGTCCATGAGCGCCACGATCGTCCGGCGCAGCTGCCGCCAGTGCCATCGCCGGTAACGGTTGTGGCGCCTGCAGCGCGCGAATGAATCCGCCGCCCTTGGTCCAGACCAGCCGGGCGCCAAACGCCGCTATCAGGGCGTAGCTTACAATCTCGATCACCCTTTCGGCTCCGCACATGGTCCTGGCGGTAGCGTTGAGCAGCCAGGCGCAAATCCCGACGATCGCCACCGCGACCAGCGACTGCATCAGCGCGGATGCGAACGACAGCACGATGCCGCGCCGCGCGGTCTCCTGGTTGGCGACCAGGTAGGACGAGATCACCGCCTTGCCGTGGCCGGGTCCTGCGGCGTGAAATATTCCGTAAGCGAACGAGATCACGAGCAGCGTCCAGACCGCGCTGCCG
>VAZH01000461.1 GCA_005884465.1 Alphaproteobacteria bacterium
CTCTCGCTGACGAGGTCGGTTCGATAATAGAACACCCCGAAGGTCTGGCCCATCGGCACCACAGTGTTTTGGCCTTGTGCGTTGTTGAAGATGATGCCGGCCATCCCCCACTTGTCCGCGTATTTAAGGCCTTCAACATCGTCGGTCGGCTCAAGCAAATGCGCCCAGAGCTGGCCCCAATCGTCATTGTGCCAGATGACGTCGTATTGGTCTGAACTCGACGTCAGGGACGCAGTCATTTTCTCGACATAGACACCGTAGGAGTTAGGGATCTTGGTGATCTTGACCCCATTTTTTGCGCCCCATTTCTCCATCATCGCAATTGAGGCGTCTTGAATGGGATTGGGCTGGTATCCAACCCGGAGTTCCTTGTCTTGCGCCGTCGCTGTGCCGGCCGTAAGCGAGATGCCGACCGCACTGGCGACGATCCAGGTCTTGACGGTCGATGTCTTGAACCACTTCATCGCTACCTCCCATTTGGTTGACTCTGTTTTTCTTGTTGCCCTTCACGCAATTGCCGCCCGCCGGCGTCAGATTTTCAGCCCACGGATGACATATTTCTGTCCGAACAGCGTAAGCACGAATGCCGGCACCATGGCCATCACCGCCGTGGCGCTCATCAGATTCCACTGCAGACCCATCTCGCTCACGAATTGCGCCATGACCACGGTAATGACCGGAGTCTTTTGGCCGGTGAGGATGAGTGCAAACAAGAATTCGTTCCAGGTAAAAAGCCAGCACAATACCGCCAACGCAGAGATCGCTGGGATGGCCGATGGCAGCGCAACGCGCAAAAATGCTCCCCATCGGGTGCAGCCATCGATCAACGCCGCATATTCCATCGAGGGATCGATGCCGTCGAAGAAGCCTTTCATGAGCCAGGAAAAGAAGCAGATATGGACCGCAATGTGCGGCAAGAGCAGACCGAGATAGGTGTCGTAGATACCCCAGCTCTGAGTCACGAAGTACAGCGGCAGTACCCAGGAAATGTACGGCACGCATCGGAAGACGTAGATCGTGCCAAACCAGGTTCTGGCGATCGGACCACGGAAGCGCGACAGCATATAGCCGCTCGACACTGTGACCATGAGCGAGAGCACAGTCGCGAGCGTCGCGATCAAGCCGCTATTGACGAAGGCGTGCACGATGCGCTCTTCGCGCAGCACCTCCGCAAAATTGCCGAGAGTGAACTCGAAGCCGCGATGAACATAGTACACACCCGATACCGGTCGTAGCGAGGTGAGGATGAGCCACAGCACCGGGAATACGAACAACAGACAGACGGCGAAAACGGCGAGTGCAAAAAAGGCACGCCGTGCGGCGGGCGCGATCTCGCTGAACATTGGTTGTTTCACCATGCCCATGGCTAAACCTTCATCACCCGGTCCGCGAGGCGGTAAAGCAGCAAGCCGACCACCAAAATGATGACAGCGCCGATTATGGCCGCTGCCGATCCCTTGCCGAAGTCGAGATTGAGAAAGGCGTGCACATAAGCGTAGAGGCTGAAAAGCTCGGTCGAACGCGCTGGACCACCGCCGGTCAGCGTCCACACGATGTCGAAAGTGCGAAACGCATCGATCGAGCGGATCACCACGCATACGACAATCACCGGACGCAGCATGGGTAGCGTCAGGTAGCGAAACACCCGCCACGGCGTTGTGCCGTCAATCGCCGCCGCCTCGAATGGCTCCTTGGGAAGAGATTGCAGACCGGCAAGCAGCAGC
>VAZH01000027.1 GCA_005884465.1 Alphaproteobacteria bacterium
TGACAGATCCGGTCGCCCCCACGCGCGGCGGGAAATCTCGGGAAGAGCAGGGGTGCGCTGAGACACGGCGACAACACTCCGCGCTCGTCCTGGCACCGGCGTCGACAGCTTCGCCGCCGAAAACTCCACCTGCGCCGAATTGAAAGACAACCGTCCAAGGGCCGTGAACCGCGGGAGGAGCAACGCCGCAACCGACGGGATCGCAAACCCGCCACCGCCGTGCGATAAGCCGTCAGCCACCCGCCGACGAAACCATTTTGAGGAACCCACGAAACTACCCTGAAACAAATCGGGGGTAAGTCTCCTGCCAACACGCGGCGCCAAAGGCGCCAGGAGGCTCCCAATGAACCACTCAATTCACTCGGCGGACCGTTCTACCCACCTGAAAATCGTGGTAGTCGCGCTCATTGCCGGGATTGCGGTGGCTGGTTTCGGTATCGCCGCCCGCACGAGCTCGGATTACGCCCAGACCGCTCACGTCGTTAAGGCCGGCAAGCTGATGACGGTAACCAGTTCGGATGCTTTGGTCGTCCGCTAGGCAAATCCAGAATTTTGAGGATATGGCCGCCTCCGGGTAGCTTTTTTGCTCTTTGGCGGCCTGAAACAAGACCCCCGAACCTTTCCCTACCCTTACCGCAGCATCACCGGAAACGTTCTCATCCGTCTTGCCCCGCACGCCGGATTTTCTCACAAGCAAGGCCTACCGTATAGATTTGAATACCTTCGACCGAGCAATGGTCAGGCTTCAGTTCAAGCAGCCCGTTTGAGGTTTTGGCGTTGAGCTCGAGGGAGGTCCGCACCACGATGCATGGGTATTCCTTGGCCAGCTGCGCATAGCTATAGGGGTGAAAATTCTTGAGCAGCAGATTGCGATAAAAATTGTGGTCCAAGAGCGGCACCTCGAACGCGCGCGCATAGGCTTCGGAGAAGCGATCCTCAATTTGCGGGGTGCCGAGCGTCATGTCGGCGCCGTGATTCAGTTCATTCTCCGGCGCCCGCACGAACATGCCTGACACGTTGGCGCAGTAAGGACCGGCCGTCCTGACCGCCTTCGAGAGTTTTGCGCCGGTATTGTTAAAGGCGATCCATCTGAGGGCTTCGCTCCTGATCTCAAGCAGCGAGGTGGAGATCAGGACGGCGCAGACCAGCGCCGATGAACCGACGATCGCCCGCGGCGATAGTTGTGGAAACAGCCGTCTCATCTCAATCACCGTCAGGACGAGAACGCCGCCCGTCAGCACCCAGGAAGCAAGCATGTAATGCAGGTTAAAATGCTTCGATGTTGCCACCAGTTGCGCGGCAAACGCGAGGAAGGCCGCAACGAGCGTCAGGCTGACCGGGTCGAGATAGCGCCGGCTGGTCAGCATTTGCGCCACTGCAGCGAGGGCTCCGGCCGTGAACACCGCAGAGATAATCGGGGCTGCCGTGATTATTGCAGCCATGTTCGGCCAGAATACGTTGAAGTCGATGAAGCCTGCCTCGCCTTCGCCGTAGATGCCCTTGTGGGTCGCCACGCTCACCAGCCAGTGAAAGCCGCCCGTAAACACCAGCGGATTCAAAACGCGGTTAAAGATAAAGAATGCAAACGGCCCGACCACGGCGGCCGTTGCGAACGCCCACCGATTTCGAAGCAAACTCACGCCCATCACAGCCAAGGGCGCGTGCAAATATTTGGATGACAGGCCGAGTGCGAATATCAGCCCCTGCGTCGCACCGAGACCAATCGTCGGTCCCTTTTCGTCGAGCGCGGCCTTGAGGACGAGTGCCATTCCAAGAATGGCGCAGGAAACCATCAGGCTTTCCGGGATCAGCATTATCTCGAAGTGCAGCACCTCGGAGCTGACAAAGGGCGCGACTTGAAACAGAATCGCCGCAAGCCAGCTGCGTGTCGCATTCCTGACGATGATGCCTGAAACCAATAATACGCCGGACAAGATCACTGCTTCGGCCGCGCGCGCGGCATAGATAATCGCGTCGTAGTTCTTCAGTCCAAATTCGATAACATCCGAACGGCCGGCGAGAAACGTCCACAACTTGATGATGATCCCGACCAAGAGAATCGTCGTCGTGCCGGGATGATCGTTTTTCATCATTGGATAACCCGCCGCCCAGGCGAGACCATTCATCGCATAGGCGGATTCGGGATCCACCTGCCGCCCCCAGGGCGCCGAATTGGCTGAATAGAGGAGCGCCACGATCAAGTAGAGAAGCGGAAATACGGCAACCGCGTATCTGGCCCACCGGTCTTTGGCGGGCTCGTCCGGAAAATACGTCATGCCCGCCTGCCCAGCCTCACGCTCTCGGTCCGGCGGCCTGCAGACGCGACCGGATGCGCAGGCCTTGGAACGCGGAACCGAAATAGTGATGGGAGTTGAATTTTTGAAATCCGGCGTCGAATCTGTCGCGGCCAAGGCGGCCTAAGTGCTTGAAATGATGGCGCGAGAGACGGGACTCGAACCCGCGGCCTCCGCCGTGACAGGGCGGCGCTCTAACCAACTGAGCTACTCCCGCGGATGCCGTAATCTGAAACCGATCCGCACAGTCACGAGGGCATAAAGGCGCGCCCCGTTTTAGTCAAGGTTGTCACGAATCCTCCCGCCAGTTGGGCATTTTCGGGATGTCGATGCAAATAATAGGCTGTTTATCGGCAAAACAGCGTAGTCAGGCGCCCCCCGAATCGCTTAATGCCTGATACGTCTAAAGTTCCTAAGCCATCAACAATGAGGAGGGCCATATGGCGAAGAAGGCAGCGACCCCGACTACCGTCACACTCAAGCATCTCGCAGCGGCAATCGCCGAAGAGCAAGAGTTGTCGAAGAAGCAGGCTGAGTCCATTCTCAACGACATGGTCAGCCGGATCACCAAGCATCTGAAGAAGGGCGAGCGCATCCGCATCGTCGGTCTCGGCATCCTGCAGGTGCGCAAGCGCGCTGCCCGCATGGGCCGCAACCCCGCCACCGGCGAGGCGATCCACATCAAGGCCAGCAAGAAGGTTGCCTTCCGCGCAGCCAAGGAGCTCAAGGAAGCCGTCTGACAAGACGCCTTTTCCAAGGCTTGACTTCAAGGCTTGACTTCAAGGCTTGACTTAGCGTCATTCCGCGCGGCGTACGCGGCCCCCGGGATGACGCTTCTTCCGCCGCTCAGGTTTTCGGCGTTAGCGCGGTTTTGACTGTGTCCATCAGGTTCACCCACACCGTGACCGAGCGCTTTCTGCGCTATGTGGTGATCGACACCCAGTCGGACCCGGCGTCAGAGACCTGCCCCTCCACTGAGAAGCAAAAAGACTTGGGCCGCCTGCTCGCGGCCGAACTGCAGGCCATGGGAATCCGTGACGCCCATCTCGATGAATACGGCTACGTCTACGCGACCATCCCGGCGAATACGGACAAAAAGGTTCCGGTCATTTGCTTCTGTTCGCATATGGATACCTCGCCCGACTGCACCGGCAAGGACGTCAAGCCGCAGATCGTACGGAATTATCGCGGCGGCGACATCGTGCTGCCGGGCGACCCTACGCAGATCATCCGGGCCGCGGATCATCCCGCATTATTGGACCAGATCGGCCACGACATCGTCACGTCAGACGGCACCACGCTGTTAGGGGCCGACAACAAGGCCGGTCTCGCCGAAATTATGGATGCAGTGCATTTCCTGCTGCAAAATCCGCAGATCAAGCACGGCGCCATCAAGATCCTGTTCACGCCCGACGAAGAAATCGGCCGCGGCGTCGACAAGGTCGACCTGAAAAAGCTCGGCGCCGATTTCGCCTACACCATCGATGGCGAAACCGCGGGGAATATCGAGGACGAGACCTTCTCTGCCGACGCCGCCACCCTCACCATCGAAGGGGTCAGCGCCCATCCCGGCTTCGCCAAGGGCAAGATGGAGCACGCGATCAAGATCGCTGCCGCGATCGTCGAGCGTCTGCCCAGAGGTAGTTGTTCGCCCGAAACCACCGAGGGCAAGGAAGGATTCCTGCATCCGATCGGCATCTCGGGCGCGCTGGAGAAAGCCACGCTCAGCTTCATCGTGCGCGATTTCACCGATGAGGGCTTGAAGGAGAAGGAAGTCCTGCTTGAAGGCATCGTCAAGGAAGTAATGAAGGGTTTCCCGCGCTCAACCTGCCGGCTGGAAATCAAACAGCAGTACCGGAACATGAAGCGGGTGATAGACCATCATCCCCAAGTCGTCGACAACGCGATGGAGGCGATCCGCCGCGCGGGGCTCAAGCCGGTGAAGGCGAGCGTTCGCGGCGGCACCGACGGCTCGCGGCTGTCGTTCATGGGACTGCCCTGCCCCAATATTTTCGCCGGCGAGCACGCGTTTCATTCGCGGCTGGAATGGGTAAGCCGGCAGGATATGGAAAGGGCCGTCCAGACCATCGTCCATCTCGCCATGATCTGGGAAGAGCGGGCCTAGGTTTACGAGGCCCGCGCTGTCACGATCCAGAGCGATGCCGGCAGTGGCACTGCCTGTCCTTTGGCAAAGGGTGTGAGCGCTTGGCGGATCGAATTCGCGGCCGCGGCACGCAAGTCAGGCGGTTGACCCTCAAGCGCGCGGCTTGCCGGTCCGATTTCGAGCGCGGTTTCGACCGCGGCATCAAGACCGCGCCCTGTTGCGACATCGAGCGACAGATCGCACCGCTCCATTTCTATCCCTGAAAATCCGGCCTCGCTTAATATTCGCTGCACCCGCTGTTCGGAAGCAAACGAGAACGGACCGGGGTCTTCCGGTCCAAGCTGCGGCAGTTTTGGGACGTATTGGTAGGCAGCCTGAAGCGGCAGCATCAGCCAGGGGTTATCGCGTGGCTCGCGCCAGCAGACGAATGCCAGCCTTCCCGACGGACGCAGCGCCCGGCGCATATTGAAAAAGGAAACAGCCGGCTCGGCGAAGAACATCACGCCGAACCGCGATACCATGAGATCGAAGCTTGCTGAAACGAACGGGTATACGGTTGCGTCCGCAAGCGCGAAGTCGACCGGCATCCCCGCGGGCGCGATTTGCCGCGCCCGAGCCAGCATCGGTGCCGAAACGTCGATGCCGTAGACATGTCCGGTCGGCCCGACTTTTTGCGCGAACGCAATGGTGGTGGCCCCACAGCCGCACCCCACATCGACAATCCGTTCGCCGGCCCTGGGCGTGGCGCGATCGATCAAGATATCGGAAACAGGCGCGAGCAAAGCGTCCTGCACCTGCTGCCGTTCGGTCCAGTGCTGGCCACCTGGTCCGTTCCAGTACGCAATCTGGTCCGCATTTAGATCGTGGCCTGCCGGTATATCCATCGCGCGCTAATTCGTGGTGTCGGGTTTGGTGCGCTTCGAAGGAGCAGCCTTCGCAGCCGCCTTGGGCGCGCTTTCGCTCCGCACGTTGCCCCAGGGGTCAGTCGGGCCTTGATCAGGAATGTTACCGAGCGATCGCTTGTAGGCTTTTTCCGCTTGCCGTTCGCCCTCGATCTGCTGTGGCGTCTTTTCCTTGTCAGTATCGCCGTACTTGGGAATCGATTGGCTTTGGGCGTACGCAGGCCCGGCCAGGAACGCGATTATGGCTGCGGCGGCGAAAATTCTCATGCGCATACCCTCGGGATGTCTGGTAGGCGGTGACGGATTCGAACCGCCGACCCTCTCGGTGTAAACGAGATGCTCTAACCAGCTGAGCTAACCGCCCTCCATCCCGTGTTTAGCCTTGGGCGCCCCTTCGGTGCAAGGTCGGATGCCTAATCGGCTGGTCGGCCCGGCAATTCCTCCAGACCGCTGATCCATGGCACCGCGGATCGGCACCAGATTTGCCGCCTCGGCTTGAGCCGGTCGCGCTGGCGGATACTGCCCCAGCGAATTCCCCAGTCGTCTGGGCCACCCTCGCCGCTGGTGAAAAGCGGCGAACCGCATTCCGGGCAGAAATGCTGAAAGCGCGTCCTGCCGTTATCGCCGGTCTTGGCGTAGACCTTGGGCACCTTCCCCGTCATCCGGATTTGTTCGCCCGAGCAGATCACCGTGACCCTGTAAGGCGATCCGGTGAGCACCTGGCAATCTGTGCAGTGACAGATCGACACCCGCTCTGGATCGATGTCGGCCTGAAAAGTAATCGAACCGCAATGGCATTGCCCGTCGATGTTCATCTCATTTCAACCCGATAGCCGCGATGAGGCCGATCCGCGCAAAAGAGCAAAAGAAACGGCGCCCGAAGGCGCCGTTCTCCCATTTCACAATCGGAACGTTCAGTGCGCGGTCAGGCCACCGGCGGCTTCGTCGCCCGCATCCGGCTTGACCGGTACCTTGGTGTCTTCTTCCCAGACAATCGGCACCGGCGGCCGCACCAGGGCCTTGGAGATGACGTCGTCCAGGCGGGCAACCGGAATGATCTCCATGCCGCCCTTGATCGCATCGGAAATCTCCGTGAGATCCTTGGCGTTGTCCTCGGGGATCAGCACGGTCTTGATGCCGCCGCGCGCGGCCGCCAAGAGCTTCTCCTTCAAGCCGCCGATCGGCAGCACGCGTCCTCTCAGCGTGATCTCGCCGGTCATGGCGACATCGTGCCTGACCGCGATGCCGGTCATGGTGGACACGATCGCGGTGGCCATCGCGACACCGGCCGACGGTCCATCCTTCGGGGTCGCCCCCTCGGGCACATGGACGTGGATATCGCGCCGATCGAACAATGGCGGCTCGATGCCGAAACCGACGGCGCGCGAGCGGACATAGGATGCCGCCGCCGAAATCGATTCCTTCATCACGTCGCGCAGATTGCCCGTGACCGTCATCTTGCCCTTGCCGGGCATCATGACACCTTCGATGGTGAGCAGCTCGCCGCCGACATCGGTCCACGCCAGGCCAGTGACAATGCCGACCTGATCGTCGGTCTCGATCTCGCCGTAGCGATACTTCGGCACGCCGAGAAACTCCTCGATGGATTTCTCCGTGATCTTCACCGACTTCTTCTTGGAGATCATCAGCTCCTTCACCGCCTTGCGGGCGAGGGTTGAAAGCTCACGCTCGAGATTACGCACGCCCGCTTCGCGGGTGTAACGCCGGATCATCAAGAGCAGCGCGTCGTCGTCGATCGACCATTCCTTGGGATCCAGGCCATGCTTGGAGATCGCGTTCGGGATCAGATGCTTGCGCGCGATCTCGACCTTCTCGTTCTCGGTGTAGCCGGCGATCCGGATGATCTCCATGCGGTCCATCAGCGGTCCCGGAATATTCAGCGTATTCGCGGTGGTGATGAACATCACGTTGGAAAGATCGTAATCGACCTCCAGATAGTGGTCGTTGAAGGTCGAGTTCTGCTCGGGATCGAGGACCTCGAGCAGAGCCGACGAGGGATCGCCGCGGAAGTCGGCGCCCATCTTGTCGATCTCGTCCAGCAGGAACAGCGGGTTCGAGGTCTTCGCCTTCCGCATCGACTGGATGATCTTGCCGGGCATCGAGCCGATATAGGTGCGGCGGTGACCACGGATTTCGGCCTCGTCGCGCACGCCGCCGAGCGACACGCGCACGAATTCGCGGCCCGTCGCCCTCGCGATCGACTTGCCGAGCGAGGTCTTGCCGACGCCGGGGGGACCGACCAGGCACAGGATCGGCCCGGTCAGCTTGTTGGCGCGCGACTGCACCGCAAGATACTCGACGATGCGGTCCTTGACCTTCTCAAGTCCGTAGTGATCGTTGTCGAGCGTGGTCTGGGCTGCGACCAGATCCTTCTTGACCTTGGACTTCTTGTTCCACGGTATCGACAACAGCCAGTCGAGATAGTTGCGCACCACCGTCGCCTCCGCGGACATCGGCGACATCTGGCGTAGCTTCTTCAACTCGTGCTGCGCCTTCTCGCGCGCTTCCTTGGAGAGCTTGGTCTTGGCGATCTTCTCTTCCAGATCGGCCAGTTCGTCGCGGCCTTCGTCGTCGCCGAGCTCCTTCTGGATCGCCTTCATCTGCTCGTTGAGATAATATTCGCGCTGGGTCTTCTCCATCTGGCGCTTGACGCGCGAACGGATTCGCTTCTCGACCTGCAGCACCGAGATTTCGCTCTCCATCAGCCCGAGCACCTTCTCGAGCCGTGCGGTGACGGACAGCGTCTCCAGGATGGCCTGACGGTCTGAAATCTTGACGGCGAGATGCGAGGCGACGGTGTCGCCGAGTTTTGCGAAATCGGTGATCGCCTGAACCACGCCGACGACTTCGGCGGAGATCTTCTTGTTCAGCTTCACATAGCTCTCGAAGTCGGACACCACCGAGCGCGCCAGGGCTTCCGCCTCGACGGACGTGGCGTCGGTGTCGGCGAGCGCGACCGCGGTCGCTTCGTAATATTCGGCGCGGTCGGAATATTTCTGCACGCGCGCGCGCTCAAGCCCCTCCACCAGCACCTTCACGGTGCCGTCGGGCAATTTGAGCAGCTGCAGCACACTGGCAAGGGTGCCGGTTTCATAGATTGAATCCGGGCTCGGATCATCGTCCGACGCGTTCTTCTGCGTCGCAAGCATAATCAGGGCGTCGTTCCTCATGACCTCTTCGAGCGCGCGGATCGACTTCTCGCGGCCGACGAACAGCGGCACGATCATGTGCGGGAACACTACGATGTCGCGAAGCGGCAGCACCGGATACGAATGGCTTTCGCCGTGAACGATAGATGGCCGGGGTTTTGGGATGGTCATGGCCTATTCCTTTTGTTGTGCCCCCTTGCACGCAGTCCGCCATTTTGCGCAACCGCCACAAGGTGCCGAGATCTTCCGGGACCGTATGATAGTCTCGCGGCCTGCGTCTCCGGATCGCTGTTGCCGCGAATCTCAACGGTGTTCTTGATCGCCAGCAGCATTAGGTGGCTATCGGGCACGGGGGTGTCAAGTCGTTGAAAAAGGCCCGCCAGCTGGGATGAACGCGAAGAATCGCCTGCGCAAACACGGCCGCGGGAGACGGCTCCGCAGCCGCCTTTTTCTGAAAACTCAATTCGCCGCAAGTTGAGCGCAATCAGGCGCTGGCGCTGCTTTCGACGGCGCGGTCGGAACGATCGGCGTAGATATAGAGCGGGCGAGCCGTTCCCTCCACCACTTCGCGCGAGATCACGACCTCTTCGACACCTTCCAGGCCCGGCAGATCGAACATGGTCTCCAGCAGGATGCTCTCGAGAATCGAGCGCAAGCCCCGCGCGCCGGTCTTGCGCTCGATTGCCTTGCGGGAGACCGCGCCGAGAGCTTCGTCGGCGAACGTCAACTCGATGTTCTCCATCTCGAACAGCCGCTGATACTGCTTCACCAGCGCGTTCTTCGGATCGGTCAAGATCTTCTTCAGCGAAGCTTCGTCGAGATCCTCCAGCGTGGCGACCACCGGCAAGCGGCCGACGAACTCGGGGATCAGTCCGTACTTCAAGAGATCCTCGGGCTCGACGTGACGGAAGATTTCGCCGGTGCGGCGATCCTCCGGCGCCAGCACCTGCGCGGCAAAGCCGATCGAGGTCGAGCGTCCACGCGCGGAGATAATCTTCTCCAGGCCCGAGAAAGCGCCGCCGCATATGAAAAGAATGTTCGTGGTGTCGACCTGCAGGAACTCCTGCTGCGGATGTTTGCGGCCGCCTTGCGGGGGAACCGAAGCAACCGTGCCCTCCATGATCTTCAAAAGCGCCTGCTGCACGCCTTCGCCCGAAACGTCGCGGGTGATCGACGGATTGTCGGATTTGCGGCTGATCTTGTCGATCTCGTCGATATAGACGATGCCGCGCTGCGCCCGCTCGACATTGTAGTCGGCCGACTGCAACAGCTTCAGGATGATGTTCTCGACGTCTTCGCCGACGTAGCCGGCTTCGGTCAGCGTCGTCGCATCCGCCATCGTGAACGGAACGTCGAGAATCCGCGCCAGCGTCTGCGCCAGCAACGTCTTGCCCGAGCCGGTCGGACCGATCAGCAGGATGTTCGACTTCGCGAGCTCGACATCGTTGTGCTTGGTCTGGTGATTGAGGCGCTTGTAGTGATTATGGACGGCGACCGAGAGCACCTTCTTGGCATGGCTCTGGCCGATCACATAGTCGTCGAGAACCTTGCAGATTTCCTTCGGCGTCGGAATCCCGTCGCGCGACTTCACCAGCGAGGACTTGTTTTCCTCACGGATGATATCCATGCACAGTTCGACGCATTCGTCGCAGATGAATACGGTGGGACCCGCGATCAATTTGCGGACTTCGTGCTGGCTCTTGCCGCAGAACGAGCAATACAGCGTGTTCTTGGAGTCGCTCGTGCCGACCTTACTCATTCTCGTCTCCGTCCGCCGTTCGATCCCGTCCGCTCGATCGCTCCATTCCGGCACCTACCGGCTCAAACTAGTAGATAGAGCAAATTCCGTACCAAAAAAGACCTTATACTCCACAAGCCGCGGGCATCGCGGCCAACTCGAATTCCCCACCCATCATAGTCTGCCCGACATAGCCAACCATGGTCGCACCCGACTATCAAGAATTCGCTAATCGGCCGGACACCCAATACCCGTGACAATACCGTGATTTGCGGCGTTGGCACGAGGTTAACTTACGGAAATCAGCCCAGCGTTGCGCGATTGCCACGCTGCCAAACCAGCACGAAAGCGGAACTTTCCGCCCGTCCACAGGCTGGGACGGACCGTTTGCGGACTGAATTGCCGATGACAATCGTCGTTAACGCCGATGTAAGGCTTGCGATCCCTGCGGGATTACCGGGGCCTCGATGTCGGCTCTTCGGAGCGCTTGTCGCTTATTTAGTCGACAAAACCGCCGGATCTTCGGAGCGTTTGTCGATCACTTTATCGACAATACCAAAGTCGCGGGCCTGGTCGGCGGTAAGGAACTTGTCTCGTTCCAGCGCATCCTCGATCGCCTTGTAGGTCTGGCCGGTGTGCTTCACGTAGATCTCGTTGAGCCGCTTCTTGAGGTTCAGGATCTCCTGGGCGTGCAGCATGATGTCGGTGGCCTGCCCCTGGAAGCCGCCGGAGGGCTGATGCACCATGATGCGCGAATTCGGCAGCGAGAAGCGCATATCCTTGTGGCCGGCGGCCAGCAACAGCGAGCCCATCGAGGCCGCCTGCCCGGTGCACAATGTCGACACCGGGGGACGGATGAACTGGATCGTGTCGTAGATCGCAAGACCCGAGGTCACCACCCCGCCGGGCGAATTGATGTACATCGAGATTTCCTTCTTCGGATTCTCGGCTTCGAGAAACAGAAGCTGCGCGACGGTAAGCGTCGCCATGCCATCCTCAACCGCGCCGGTCACGAAGATGATGCGCTCTTTCAAGAGGCGCGAAAAAATATCGTAAGCCCGTTCGCCGCGGTTGGTCTGCTCGACCACCATCGGCACGAGGTTCATGTAGGTTTCCACCGGATCGCGCATTAGTCACCCAAGGGTTGGCGGAGGCGAACGTCCATCGGCAAGGCGGAACGGGTTCGGATTGCCGGGCGCGGACGAACGCCCCGTGATGCAGGACTTAAAAAGACAGAGAGTACAGATATAGGTCAATTTCCCCCTGACAAGTCCAGGTTCGGCCCGGCCACAAGACCGGGTCGACAGCGTGCGGAATTGACTGGAGTTGAAGCTGATTCGCAAAACCAGACATAACGATGGAGATCAGTGCCATCCGCTTTCACTTCTCAAGCTTAACGCCGCACTGACGGGCTGTCAGGCGGCGCTTTTCTCCGCTTCATCGTCTCTGTAAAGATCTTCGCGCGTAACTTTCTTTTCGGTAACGTTCGCGAGTTCAAGGATGAAATCGACGAC
>VAZH01000462.1 GCA_005884465.1 Alphaproteobacteria bacterium
CCCCATGCGTTCAACCTCAATTACCCAACATCACCGCGTCCCGTGACGCCCGGAATCGCCGGAACCCGGTTGCTTGCCGGAAACCGCGCCGCTATGTATACGCGCCTTTTGGTTTGTGCGCTTGCCGTTTTGCGTGCGGGTCACATTACTCAACCTGACAGGGAATGCACCAGCATCATGGGCCGCCTCGTGATGAAATTCGGCGGCACATCGGTCGCCAGCATCGACCGCATCCGCAGTGTCGCGCGGCATGTCAAGCGCGAGGTCGATGCCGGCCATGACGTCGCCGTGGTGGTGTCGGCGATGGCCGGCAAAACCAATGAACTGGTGGAATGGTGCCGCGAGGCGTCGCCGATGCATGACGCGCGCGAATATGATGCCGTGCTGGCTTCCGGCGAACAGGTCACCGCCGGGCTGCTCGCGATTATCCTGCAGGGGCTCGGAATGCAGGCGCGCTCCTGGCAAGGCTGGCAGATCCCGATCAAGACCAGCGATGCCCACGCTTCCGCGCGGATTCTCGAGATCGACGGCTCGGAGTTGATCAACCGTTTCAAGGAGCGCAAGGAAGTAGCTGTTATCGCCGGCTTCCAGGGCATCTACCCGGCGACGGGACGAATCACCACGCTCGGGCGCGGCGGCTCCGACACTTCGGCGGTCGCGATCGCCGCCGCCATTCATGCGACCCGCTGTGATATCTATACCGACGTCGACGGCGTCTATACCACCGACCCGCGCGTGGTTCCGAAGGCGCGCCGGCTCAACAAGATCGCGTTCGAGGACATGCTGGAGCTGGCCTCGCAGGGCGCCAAGGTACTGCAGGTTCGCTCGGTGGAACTCGGCATGGTGCGCGGCATGCCGGTATTCGTCCGCTCCAGCTTCGACAGGCCTGAGGACATCGACCCGCACGCCACCCCGCCGGGCACGCTGATCTGCAGCGAGGAGGAAATCATGGAGAACCACGTCGTCACCGGCATCGCTTTTTCGAAAGACGAAGCCCAGATTTCCGTGCGCCAGATCCAGGACAAGCCGGGCGTCGCCGCGGCAATCTTCGGTCCACTTGCGGACGCCAATATCAACGTCGACATGATCGTGCAGAACGTTTCCGAGGACGGCGCCACCACCGATCTCACCTTCACCGTCCCGGCCTCGGATTATGTCCGCGCCCTCGACACCATCACCGGCGCCAAGAGCAAAATCGGTTACGTGCGGCTCGACAGCGCCACCGATATCGCGAAGGTCTCCGTGATCGGCAGCGGCATGCGCAGCCATGCCGGCGTTGCCGCGAAAGCGTTTGCCGCGCTTGCCGCGCGCAACATCAACATCCGCGCCATCACCACCTCCGAAATCAAGTTTTCGGTGCTGATCGACGCGGCCTATACCGAACTCGCGGTACGCACGCTGCACACGCTCTATGGGCTCGACCAGGTTTAGAAGAATTTTCCCTTAGCTAGCGCAGCATTGGAGTGGCAGAGACGTTATCGCTTCTGGCAGGCGTTTTGCTTGGCAAAACAAGCCTCAATTCGCTATACGGCCTTTTGGGTGGGTGCCACGAACTGTGCCACAGTTTTGGCTATCCTGATTCGGCCGATATCCCGGCTTGCGACGGCGCCGAATGAATAAAATTGTTGTTTTTCTGGAGCTTAACGCCAGCTGCCGGCCACCCGGCAGGCTGGCTTCGCGGAGGAGGATTTTAGCTCATGCGGAGCGCATCGGGAGGTCCCCGCGTCTTGCTGAGACGGCTCCGCGAAACCATGGCGGAGAAGGTCTCAGCCCAGGAACGATTGGACAAGATCGTGGTGCTGATAGCGGCCAACATGGTGGCGGAGGTCTGCTCGACCTATGTGCTGCGCGTCGACAACACGCTGGAGCTCTACGCCACCGAAGGCCTCAACCGCGACGCCGTGCACAGGACCGTGCTGAGCGCGCATGAGGGCCTGGTCGGCCTGGTGGCGAGCGAGGCGACCCCGCTCAACCTAAGCGACGCGCAAAGCCATCCGGCGTTCTCGTTCCGCCCGGAGACCGGCGAAGAAATCTATCATTCATTCCTCGGCGTTCCGATCCTGCGCGCCGGCAATACGCTCGGCGTGCTGGTGGTGCAGAACCGCGCCAAGCGGACTTATGTCGAGGAAGAGGTCGAGGCGCTGCAGACCACCGCGATGGTGCTGGCGGAGATGATCGCCTCGGGCGAATTGGCCGCGCTGGCGCAACCCGGCGCGGAACCCGCCGCGCGGCATTCGCTGCACAAGACCGGCGCGATCCTGTCCGATGGCATCGCGCTCGGCCATGTGGTGCTGCATGAGCCGCGCGTCGTCATCAACAACTACATCGCCGAGGACCTGCCGAAGGAACTCAAGCGGCTCGACACCGCATTGGCAAACCTGCGCGCCGATCTCGACCGCATGTTGGAGCGCGGCGACGTGGCCGAAGGCGGCGAGCACCGCGACGTGCTTGAAGCCTACCGGATGTTCGCCAACGATCAGGGCTGGTCGCACAGACTGCACGAGGCGGTCGCCACCGGCCTCACCGCGGAGGCCGCGGTCGAGCGCGTGCAGTCCGACACCCGCGCGCGCATGCTGCGCTCCACCGATCCTTATCTGCGCGACCGCCTGCACGACCTGGAAGATCTCGGCCACCGCCTGATGCGGCAGTTGGTGGGACAGGATCACGCGCCCTCGCGCGAGCAATTGCCCGACAACGCCATCCTGATTGCGCGCGCAATGGGGCCCGCGGCCCTGCTCGACTACGACCGCAAGCGCTTGCGCGGGCTGGTACTGGAGGAAGGCACCGCCAATTCCCACGTCTCGATCGTGGCGCGCGCGCTCGGCATTCCCGCGGTCGGCGAGGTGCCGAATGCGCCGGGCATTGCCGATCCCGGCGATGCCATCATTGTCGACGGCACATCGGGCTCCATCTACGTCCGCCCCTCGGCTGAAATCGAATCGGCCTATGCCGAACGCGTGCGCTTTCGCGCCCGGCGGCAGGCGCAGTATTCGGCGCTGCGCGACAGGCCCTGCGTGACCAAGGACGGCCAGCACATCGAACTCATGATCAACGCCGGCCTCACCATCGATCTGCCGCATATCGACGACACCGGCAGCGCCGGGATCGGCCTGTTCCGCACCGAACTGCAATTCATGGTCGGCCAGAGCCTGCCGCGCTCCAGCGACCAGCTCGCGCTGTACCGCGCGGTGCTGGATGCCGCCGGCCCGAAACCCGTGACCTTCCGGACGCTGGACATCGGCGGCGACAAGGCGCTGCCCTATATGGAAGCCGTGATCGAGGAAAATCCCGCGCTCGGCTGGCGCGCGATCCGGCTCGGCCTCGACCGGCCCGGGCTGCTGCGCGGCCAGATCCGTGCTTTGCTGCGCGCCGGCGGCGGCCGCGCGCTGCGCATCATGTTTCCGATGATTACCGAGGTCGCCGAATTCGATGCCGCCAAGGCGATCGTCGAACGCGAACTGACCTATCT